>JAGVOW010000039.1 GCA_020052515.1 Brevinematales bacterium
CCTCCTAAGGTATTTTAATAACCAGACTGCTCAAAGCAAGGTAGGCAAGAAAAAACACAAAACCCGCGATCAAGAATGGAAGGAAATTTTCTTTATACAAAATTCTTCTCTTCACTTCAATCTTTGATTTCTCCAACTGGTCAATGTCCGCGTATATTTTCCGGAGCGAATCCGGATCATAAGCTCGATAAAACTTTCCGTCTGTGGTATCCGCTATAGCCTGCAGAATCTTTTCATCCAGGCCGGCACCTGTCTGAACAACATATTCATTAAAATCGGTAGAAGTCGGCTGTAAATACCCCTCCGGATTTCCCAGACCGATTGTGTAAATCCGGACATTCAAATCTTTCGCTATATTCGCCGCCGTAACCGGGTCTATCATTCCGCTATTGTTATTGCCGTCCGTCAGAAGGATAATGACTTTGCTCTTCGCCTCTGATTTTTTCAAGCGATTAACGCTGGTCGCTATTCCCATGCCGATCGCAGTACCGTCATTCTCCTGCAGAAAGTCAATGTCGTCAATGATTTGAGAAAGCATGCTTTTATCTAATGTGAGCGGGCACTTTGTATAACTGTATCCAGCGAAGAGCACCAGCCCAATGCGGTTAAATGTCTGTTTGTTGACATACTCTTTTATAACTTTCTTCGCTGAATTCAGACGGTTGTAAGCGATCAATTCCCGCTTCTTGTCATAATAAATCCTCTGTCCGCCGAAGTCCCGGTAGGGCAATGAAAATGGAATCCTATCCACAAAAAGCATGCTTCCAGAAACATCAATCGCCAGAATAATATCCACACCGAAATAATTTTCACTATTAATCGAATGCCCTCCCAGAGGTCTGGCTAAAGCAAAGATAAAAAACACAAGCGATAACGAAATCAACGCGTCTGTCAAAAGCGAGTAAAATTTCGTCAGAAAGGTCCTGGTCTTGTTAATCATTTCCAGGTTAGAGAATAAAAGAGTGGAAGCATAAGCGGTCTTTCTGCCGATTTTAGAATATCTCAAAAAAACATACAATGCCGGGACAACCAGAAGAAGCAGAAAAAATGGACTTTCAAATCTCACGCCTGTCCTCCATTATCTTTCTCCTGGAAAACAAGCCTTGTCTTTTCAACAAACTCAAAAGACTCTGTCAGCGCATCTTCCTTTTGCTCTTCAGTCGGATGATGCCTGGCGTATTTCACCCGGTCACAAATCTTAAAAACACGGCTGGCTGGGTCTTTCATCTCTTCCAGAAAAGGATTCTTCTTTGATTCCTTCTTTAAATAAGCTGCTATTTCCGAAGTAGACATTTCCAGCGCGGGAAAACGAAAAACCCTTTCAATAAAACGCCGCACCACTTCGGATATCTTGATAAAAATCTCTTTCTGATTTAACTCGGAAACCGGCACCCGCTTGAGCAGTGCAAGCGCCTCAAATGCTTCCGCGTAAGGGTCAATCTGCGCCTGTGACGGATGGACAGCAAGCTGTCCTTTTTTCTTTCTCTTCCCCAGCCAGTAAATGCCGAAAAGAAGCGCCAGAACAAGGAATAACAGAATAAGCAGAACCCAGAAAAGCCGGCCATCCCGGATAGAATAAATATCTTCCAGTGGAGCCAAATTTGAAATCAGGATAGAAATTGGCCTCTGGGTAATAAAAATCTCAGGGGTCAGAAATTCATTGGTCCGGCTATTTGAAACTGATGTGATAAGAAGTGACGGCACATTAAAGTTGGAGGTCTCAAAACTTTTTATTCTTAAAAAGAAAGAGTTCCCGCTTAAATTGGTAACTTGAAATAAAGCGGATGTTTTGGAAAAATCATAATCACTGATACTGGCTTTTAAAATTTCCTCTTCCTTCGGCAATTCATAGATCAGGTAAAAGTCTTTCAAAAAACCAGTCTGGTTGGAGCCCAGCCGGATAGAAATATTAGAACGGATAGAGAACGAAAATAAAATCACAGGTATGAGCAGAAAAAAAAGGCTAGCCCTTAACATACTCTATCCTCTTATGATAATAGCCGGACAGAAATTTATAAAACTCCTCGGACACCACCTTCAAGTCATGCAATGTGATATCGCAATCGTCAAACTGCCCCTTATCCATTCTGTTTTTAATTAAATCCTCTATAATATCCTCTATAATTTTCACGGTAAAACGATCATTGTTTTGAAAATAAGCTCTTACTGAAGCTTCAATCCCATCGGCGAGCATCAAGATAGCGGTGCCTTTTGTGGCCGGTTTCGGGCCCGGGTATTCATAGTCTTCTATTTTGACTTTCTCGTCGCCCAGAAGCCCCAGTGCCTGATGGTAAAAATAAGAGATAGCCGTCGTTCCATGGTGCTCGCGGATAAAGTCAATCACTTCCTCAGGCAGATGGTATTTTTTAGCCAGCTCGACGCCCCTTTTTACATGGGACTTTATCACGGACACTGACATAGAGGGTTTGATATCTTCATGCTTATTTCTTCCCTCTTGATTTTCAATAAAATACTGCGGTATCTCCAGCTTCCCAATATCGTGGTAATACCCGCCGGCTTTTACCAGAAGCGGGTCTATACCCATTTTCTCAGCGGCCGCCTCGCACATATCACCCAATAAAAGCGAGTGATTGTAGGTCCCGGGCGCTTCCGACTTGAATTTCTTAAGGAGCGGGCTGGTAGTCGGATTCGTTAACTCTAAAAGCCGAAACCGGGTAGGAATATTGAAAACATTCTCTAAAAGGGGCAGAAGCCCTGAGCCAATAATAGCTGATATAAAACCATTTCCAAACGAAAAGAGCAAAATCACTCCCCACTCGCTCAAGACCAGTTGAGTTTGATAATACAGGATGCTCATAACTGAGAACAAAAATTCCACCACTCCGATAAAAAACCCTACAATAAAAAAATCATTTCTATTTTTCACAAGCTGGGAAGTATAAATAGTCAGAAAAGAAATAACAATCAAGTTCAGAAAAGAAATGATATCAAAAGAGGGATAAAAAACAAAAAAGAAAGAATAAGATATTAATAAAATGATGGATACTTTCGCGTTGTTAAGCAGCACCGGCATCGTAATAGAAACAAGAGCGTAAGGAATCATAAGAAATAGAGGCAGATAAGGAATCTCATTGTACAGATAAGTGGAATAATAAATCGCGTTTACAAAAACAAAACCGATCAGCGCGACAATAATATTCGACTCTTTCTTAAAGATGTCATTTTCAAGCTTGTAAAAACGGTAAATCAAAAAAAGAAAAAGAATCAAAACCAGAAGAGAAAAAATCCCTATTTTACTTTTCAAGTCATTCTTCTTGAATTCCGAGTAACCGATTACCTTCGTGAGATTTTCTTGATTGATCAGCTCTCCTTTCTTAATAATAAATTCGCCTTTTCTGATTATTTTATCATTTTTAAAATTCTCCACTTCTTTCTTAACTATTTCATCACGCCGGGCCGGATCTTCCTGGGCTGTCGGAACCACCAGATTAAGCAAAACTTCTGCCAATAAATTTTTAAATTCCACTCCCATCCCGGAATAAATCCGGCCGATAAACGCCACGACAAAATCCTTTTCCATAGGATAGGCCAAAGCCTTAGCCCCCGATATTTCTACCGTATCGTTATTGCGCTGTAATTTAATAATTTTCTCATCCCCATACAACTTGTCAACAATATAATAATTCGACGAGAGCACATCGTACAAATAGAAAAACCGATTTTCATACTTCCTCAAAAGAGACTTGTTTTTGAAAAGGTAAGATGCCGTTTCATCCGAAAAATCAAAGTGCTCTTCCTTTAGCTTCTCTTTTAAATTCTGGCTCTCTTCCAGAAACAGAAAAAATTTCTTGAGCGAATTTTCAAACAAAGCCTTATGATTTTCAACATAATGATAATAATGCGGATGATTGGATTCAATAGAATGAATCAAACTCTCTATTTCAAATGGATTGGAATAAAGAAAAGTGTATTCCGAGCGGATATTATTTTTTGACACTTCCCCTATTTTATACTTTTTAATACTGCCGGTAAAATAAGAGCTTACAATGAAAAAAATGGCGATTAAATAGGCCAGAGCAAAAAAAACGATCAACCGATAGTTCAGCTTTGATAATTGGAAAACAAAAAAATGATTCAACGCGCCTCTATCCCTTTCCATGCTTCTTCTTCCCTCTTTTCATAAACCTCGAGTACCCTTTTCACCAACCCATGCCGCAAAGCGTCCTTTTTTTCGAAATATACAAAACGGATGCCTTCCAAATCCTGAAAAAACTCTACCGCCTGCTTCAAACCGGATTCTTTTCCATAGGGCAAATCAGTCTGGGAAACATCTCCAGTGACCACCATTTTAGAATTTTCCCCTAATCTTGTCAAAAATAATTTCATCTGAGTCGTCGTCGTATTCTGCGCCTCATCTAAAATAATAAAAGCATTAGAAAGTGTCCGGCCCCTCATATAAGCAAGCGGAGCTAATTCAATAATTTGATTTTCCAATAAATATTTAAGTTCCTCAGGAGAAAGCATCTCGCTTACAGCGTCAAAAAGAGGCCTGAGGTAAGGATCAATCTTTTCTTCCAGCGTTCCCGGAAGAAAGCCCAGATTTTCTCCCGCTTCGACCACAGGCCGGGTTAGAATAATCTTTTTTACTCTGCCGATTAAAAGCAAATGCAACGCCGCGCCCACAGCCAGATAAGTCTTTCCTGTCCCAGCCGGGCCAATTGAGAAAACAAGGTCGTACAGAAGCATTTCGCCAATATAATGAGCCTGATGCAATGAACGGGGTTTTAAACGCCCCCCTCTTTTAGAAATAACAACACCTTCAGTGCGGATAGCTGAAGATTCATAATCCGAATATTTTTCCATTCCTTCAAGCAAGACTTTGATTTCATCATGGGACACAGATTGATTTTCCTGAACTTTCTGATAAATCGTATGAAGCAGCTGGTCCGCTTTTGAAACATTCTCTTCCTCGCCCTCAATGATCACTTCATTTTCTTCAGGAAATATCTTGACCTTCAAGATTCTCTCTAAAAGCCTTAAATTAGAATCGTGGACGCCGAAAGCAACCACTGGATTAACGTTTAGAGGGAATGCGTGTTTGATTTTCATTTCCCGTGACTCCGAAAGTTATTTATTTTCTTCTACCAAAAAAACAGGAACTTCTGATTTATGAACAATGGTCTGCGCGACACCACCCATCAGCATTTCTTTAATATTGCTCTTCCCTTTCCTGCCCAGAACAATAATAGTAGCTTCTTCTGTGCGCGCGTAATTGAGTATCTCCGAAATAGAATAACCCGTACTGAGAAGAGACATAACATTTTTAAATCCAAAAGCTGAAAACTTCTTTCTTAGCCCATCAAGCCTTTCCAGATCAAGTTTATTAAACTCTTCTATCTTTTCTGGAGCAACATGCTTTAAATTCCGCATATCCTGCACATGTAAAATCGTTAATTTCTGTTTTGTCTTGATCATCATTTTTTGAATATAAGGAATACATTTTTCCGATGTTTCTGAAAAATCCGTTACGTACAAAATCCTCGAAAAAACATCCTCACAGAAAAAACCTTCTTTTTTACCCATCTCTTTTTTTAATTTATAGATAAAGATCGGCCGGCTGGAATGGTGCACCACATTTTCCGTCACACTTCCGATCAAGACTCTGTCTAAAAAAGAACTGCCATGAGAACCAATCATAATAAAAGAAAATTTGCCTTTTTCAGCTGTATCCAATATTTCTATCCAGGGAATACCGGTCACAATTTTATATGAAACCTTCATTCCAGTTTCTTCCAGAAGGATTTTCCACTTTTTTAAAATTTCTTCATCGTATTTTCTGGAAGTATTGCTATTCATTTCTTCTGAAATGCTGATCACATGAAAAAGAAGAACTTCTTTTACCCCGTTCTTTGCCAACCCGCCTACACAATTTACAATCTGCTCGGTATGTTCGGTCATAATGACCGGGAATAATACTTTGGCAAACATCGGCAAATCACATCCCTCATTTAAAGTGTTATATTTTAAACTTAAACTTTTAAAATGGCAATAGAAAATAGTGATAATTATTAACTTCCCCTTTCGGGCTGTCGATAAAATAAAAAATGTAGCCGCAAGCTTTAGCTTGCGCTTAATTTACGCGGGCTAAAGCCCGCGGCTACATTTTCGGTCTGCCGAGGAAACATTCGGAAAGGTCGTCAATTTTTTAACAAATCAGAGGATGAAAAATCAAACCATTTGATTGACAAGAATTTATTATTAAAATATATTATAGGGCTGTTATAAAAAACAAGGTGAATTATTATGAAAGGTCTTTTCATAACCTTTGAAGGTATAGAGGGTTCCGGCAAATCCACACAGGCAAAACTTCTTTTTGAATATTTACAGAGAAAAGATGAAAAAGTTGTTTTGACAAAAGAACCCGGCGGGACAGAAGCGGGAAGCCAAATCCGGAAATTAATCCTGGAATCAAAGCAAGTATTTCCTATCGCGGAGCTTTTTTTATTCCTCGCGGATAGAAACCAGCACATCCAGGAGTTGATTTTGCCGGCTATTGAAAAAGGCTCTGTCGTAATCTGCGACCGCTTTTATCATTCTACCTTTGCTTATCAAATCTACGGCAGGCAGATGAATGGCGGAATGGTCAAACAGATGAATGAATTTGCCATAGAGGGCACAAAGCCCGATTTGACATTCTTGATTGATGTGCCGGTAGAAGTTGGTTTTAAAAGAAAAAAGGGCATGGGTGTCATGCTCGACCGGATTGAGGTGGAAGAAAAGAACTTCCATGAAAGAATCCGGCAAGGTTATTTAAAATTAGCCGAAGAGGATAAGGAAATTATTGTCATAGACGGAATGAAGAAAGAAGAGGAAATACATAGAGAAATTGTGGAGTATTGGAAACGGTGGTTAGCAGACTAAATCATTAAAAAAGCATGCTAAAACTGAGTGCGGCTCCTTTGCGAACGGTCACGAATATTTCACAAAGGAAATTCTATAATAATTTTTGTTCCGTTGAGGGGAATGAATTTAATATTACCATTAAGCTGGTCAACCATTAAATTCACAAGATGAAGTCCCATGCTTTTAATTTTAGTTATATCAAAATCATTTTTAAAACCAATACCATTATCTTCAACAACCAATACTATTTTGGAATTTATTGTTTTCAATTCTATATTTACCATTCCTTTTTGAGATTCAGGAAATGCATATTTAATAGCGTTAGATAATAGTTCGACAAGAATCATTCCTATGGTAGCCGCATTTTTAGTGGAAACAGTAATTTCTTCAATATATTTATTGAGCATAATATTTTTTGCAAGATTAAGCATCGATTCAATTACTTTATTGCAATATGTTTTAAGCTGAACTTCATAAAAAGAATTGGTTTCATATAGCAATGAATATAAATCAGAAATTGATTTTACTCTTAAGGTTAATTCTTCAAGGGTATTTTTTGTTTCTTCAGAATGAGTTACACTGGCTCTGAGATGAATTAAACTGGTTATCATATTAAAACTGTTTTTCGTCCGATGCTGTATTTCTTTAAGCAAAGCCTCTTTTTCATCTATATTGTTTGTAAGTATTTTTTCATATCGCTTTCGATCAGTTATATCACGAATATTACATTGTATCACCTTTTCGCGGTCAACTAAATAAACATTACTCACAAATTCCACATGGATTAGATTGCCGGCAGAGGTTTCCAGAGGTAAATCCTCATAGCGGACATACTCTGTATCTTGTAATTCTTTAAACAATTGCTTTGAATAATCAATGTTTTTGAAAGCACTAATATCCCAAATACTTTTTTTAATAAACTGTTCTTTGGAATAACCCAGCATTTCAATTAAAAAAGGATTGACATCAACAATCATTCCAGTACCAGCGTTAAGAATTATTATCCCGTCTTTCGCGGATTCAAATAGTCTATGATATCGTTTTTCTGATAATTGTAATTCTTCACTTTTGGCTTCAATTTCTGTCTTCTGATTTTTCACTTTCAGATAGGATTCATAAAGTCTAAATGCCATCTTAATGGAAGCATCCAGTACAGTAATACCAGAATTCTTAACAACATATCCATAAGAAGTTATATTCTCAGTTTTATCTACAATTTCACGTTCTATATGGCTTGAAAGAAACAGGATAGGTAAATCGTGTTCTTTAAGTATCATTTTAGCTGTTTCTGTGCCATCTATTTCTTGGCCCAGATCAATGTCCATAAGAATAAGATTGATTTCAGTTTTTTTATCGTTAACAGCATCAATCGCTTTTCGACCATTTGGAACATGGATAACATCATATCCATAATCTTTCAATTGCATAGATTCAGCCATGGCGATGAATGCTTCATCTTCCACAAGGAGAATCGTTTTTTGTTCTTTACTATTCATAATTTTATCTCTCCTGTTGGCGATTTTTCACGCCGTCACGAAGGCTGCGTTACGCATTAAACTATTATCCCAACTGATAATATTCTACACCCACCTCAAAAATTAGTCAAAATTTAGTTAGTTTATTGTTAATAAATGTGAAAATATATTGACCGTTAGAAGTGTTACAGACGATTTTTTAACTAAAGGCTCGGAATATAGAAGTACGGTCTACTACTAACGTTTTTGCTATTAGCGTAACTTGGCGTAGTATCGGAAGTAATGCATGCGAATGGACGCGAGGAGGGGAATACAAGCAAGCGTTATTGCACTTTGAAAAAACTTGCCATAAAGCAAATCGGTTTTATAGTTTCTTTCTCATTTCCCAGACCGTGCCGGGCGAATCAGGACAATGAATTTTAAACACTCCACGATTTTTGGAGTTCCAGGAAGGAAATCCCAGTTCCACTCTCCAAATATAGAGATCCAGGACATACAATAAAGCCTGGCAAACACCTTGCGGCTTTTCATAAGGGTTCTTATAAATAAAAGTGTCTCCAACTTTATGTTTGCACTCGCCCTGCTTTTCAACCATTTTGATCTCAATTGGGGCAAGTTTTTTCCACAATTCTTTGTAATCTTCATGATTTTCAATTTTTGATATATCAATGTTTAAATCAATTTGATCCATAAATTGGCTCCTTTTAAAACTCACCTATAGGCGCGGTTAATCAACCGCGCCTATAGGTGAAATCACTTCCCCTTCCCCGAATAAATTTGCCGTAAAAGCTGGTACTTCACACCCATATTCCAGAAAGTATATCCCAGATCAATAGAATCTTCCACTCCTTTTACCTCGTTGGCCAGATATTGTGCGCCGTAATATTTTCGGTCATAAGCAGTGTGAAGGTTAAAGGCCTGAATATAGGGACGAATCACTACGCTCTTTTTGCCGATGTAAAAATTCCTGAGGCTTCCAGTATGATAAATCCGGTAAGTCCGTTCACTGGCAGGTTCAAAGTTAAGAAACTCGGGCGCGAAGTGAGAGGGATAAAACATTGGGCAAATTGCGTCCACATAATGCCGGAAAAGCTCTACATCCTGGCCTGTGCGCGCGCCAGTCCGCCACCACCCATTCGCCCCATAAATATCGATAGAAATCGGCGCGTTAATATTTTCCCTCGCGTAAATCAAAAAGGACATAATCGCGCTTTCCTTATCCATCCCCTGGTCCTTGTACCCATAATAGGCCTCGCCCAGATTTTCCCCATCCGTAGGAAAGCGGACATAGTCAAACTGGATTTCATCAAAACCTCTCTGGATCAATTCCTTCGCGATTTCCACATTATATTCCCAGGCCTTTTCGCAGAAAGGGTCCACCCAGTATTCCAGAATCGGCCCGGTTGTTTTGTCTTTGTTCTTCTTTATTCCCTGCCATGGCCTTCTGCCACTCCTATCTTTGACCGCAAATTGGTGCTGATTGTAGTCGTACAGCACTCTATCCTGAAAAAGCACCAGCCTCGCGATCAGGTAAATATTCTTTTCCTTCATAGATGGGGTAAATTGCTCCAGGTCAATAATTCCAGCGGCCCTGCTTATTTTTTTCAACAGATCGCTTTTCGGCTTAAAACGAAGGTTTCCCCAATCGTCTTTCATATCGATCACCATCGAGTTTAATCCACAGTCCGACATCAGATCCAGAACGCCTTCCAGCCGCTTTTTGTTTTTTACCGCGGCAGCTGAAACATAAATGCCGCGCTTGCCTGCGGCCGTCTCATAATACTTTTTTACCGGGGCGGGGGAAGCCATCCAGAGCCCTCGGGAATTAAATTCTTCCTGGCCATTGCGGACAGAGCAGAGCGCGTTAATTTTGCAGTTAAATTTCCCCTCAATCTTGCTTTTTATTCTTGAAATGTCAAAAGACTCCGAAAGATTGGCCTTTGTATCCCAGCGGGTGAGACCATCCAGGGTCGAAAAATAAAATTTGCCCTCTTTAAAGAATAAGCCCTCTATCATATTAAAATTGCTGTTTAATTTCAAAACCGTCATCCACTTATTGTCCCCAGGGCTATATTGATAAATAATTGGGGTGAAATTATTCGCCGCGTAAAGAGATAATTCCCTATTATGATTTTGCGCAGTAATATCAGAAATTTCCTCATAATCCCCGGAGCTTCCTTCCAAAAGCCCTTTATTCAAGCGTTCCCAGGCCAAACCTTTTGAAATATTTTTACGATACATTCCCTTAAAAGGATGGCCTATCAGTATTTGAAGATCGGGTTTTGAGAAGATAGCGACGGATTTAATGCCGGGAACAAAAGAAGGATTGGCTAAGAAACGCCATTCTCCGCCCGCGTTGGTAGTCACAAAAACGCCATCCTTACTGCAGCTAATCAGATTCGAAGGGTTAAAAGGGTCTGCTTCCAGATCCTTCAAATCCTGCACCAGATTTGAAAAGCTCTTCTCGCCATTCCGGTAATATTTTACCACCTTTTTCGTCAGCCCCTCATTTCGGATTTCAAATTGGGACAAATCGGCTGAAAAAACAATCCCGGCGGTAGTCAGAAAAAATGTACCGTAAGGAAGCGGCAGGATTTTTTTCACCTCTCCCTCTTTCCAGGCCCAGATCCATTCCCTGCCCTCAGAAGATAAATAAATCCCCTCATCAGACCCCGCCAGGTCAAAATTTTGGGCGTAAAGAATAGAATAGCTAAATAAAACCAGCCATAATGTAATTATTCGCAAAGACATAAAAGCTCCTAAACTCACCCCGCCCTGAGTATAGGCGCGGTTAATTAACCGCGCCTATACTCAGAGTTTCTAATTCCTTCCTATATAAACAAACTTAAAACGAATCGGGATTTTCCCTTTCCCGCGAAGGCCTTTCGGAAGAGGGCCGAAATTCCTCGAGTACCGGACCGCGTTCAGACATGATTGATCCAGAACACTATAGCCGTAGGACTTTGCCAAAGCTGTATTCTGCACATTGCCGTCAGGGTCAACCTCGAAATAAATCACCACATCCCCGCTCTTCAAAATCCCTTGATAGTGTTGAAAAACTGGGAAGAACAGACTCCAGCTTTCGCCGATCTTCTTCTGCATCGCCAGAAAATACTTCGCGAATTCGGTGGGAATAGTGCCCAGAGATAAATCTCCCAAACTGTTCATTTCGACTTCCACCGGCAAAACAGGATCATAATAAGAAGTATGATAATCCGATGGGGCATGCTGTTTAAATTGATTTGTATCGGGTTTGGGCAATCCCTCACCATTCTCATTTTTCTGCAGATCTTCTTTTTTTGGAACAGAAGGTTCACTCATATGGTCATTCGGATTGGGGTTAAAATAGTTGTAGGTGTTTTTACTGCCCTTTTTCCCGCTGTCCGGATTCATTTTATCCGAAATCTTGCCCTTTAAGGGCTTCTGCTTCGAAGTCGTCTGCGTTTCAACTATAATGTTTTCTATCATTGTTTCCTGATTTTTTGACTGCCGGCGGAAAATATTTTCCAGCGCGTTTTTAAAACTCGCATCAAGGGCAAAGAATACAAAAAAACCAAGATAAAAATGGACAATGAGTGATACATAAAAAAAAATAATTCCCTTTTTAAAATGAACCATTTCAATTTCCCCTAGCGATGGGCTAACATTACCATTGAGCTCGTCAGGTGAAGGCCAAAAACATTCACCTTGCTCAAAAAATGATAAAACGATATTCTAAGCCAACTTCGGTAAGAGAGCAAATTTTTAAAGCCTGCACTTGATTTGAATAACTTTGGGAGTAAGCCAAATTCCACCCCGCCGATAAAACTGACGGAAGAAAAACCGATTTTCCTCAAGGTTTTTTCCAGATTCTTCCGGTTAAAATAAGACAAATGCCCCGGCAGGTAATAATGATAATCCTTGCCGCCCAGAGCCGCCTGAAGGCCGGCCATATCGGCTGTCTGAATCAGCAAGACGCCTCCCTTTTTCAACGATAAAAAAATGTTCTCCAGGGCTTTTCTCGGTTCAAAAAGGTGTTCCAGAACTTCAATAAGCGTAGCCATAGAAAAATAGTCTTTCGGCAGCAACAGGTTTTCAACATTTCCCAGAAAAACCTTCGAGGCCCCAAAGCGCTCGCGGGCAAATTGGCCGGAATACTCTGATACCTCCACGCCATAGCTGTCATAGCCCTTTTCTTTCCCTACCTGCATCAATCCGCCGAAAGAACAGCCCACATCCAGGAAACGCTTGTCAGAATCTTCGCTTTTATCCTGGCTCTTGAGTTTCTCGAAACGCTTCTTCCAGACAATCCGGCTGGCCTTCTCATTCTTCCTTTCATCCAGATAAGAAAAATCAGCCTTTCCCCGATAATAATCTTCGTGGTAAAAGCGGTAAGCTTCCTTTTCAGGAAGGTCTTGAAATTGAAAGCGGCAATCCTGGCACTCATAGATGTCAAAGGGTTTCTCAAATAAATCGACCCTGAATTTCAATTTAATTTTTTCGCTATCACAAAGTTTGCAGCGCATTGCCCTACTCCGCTTAAATTTTTCTGCGTAAAATAGCGTATTTAACCAATTCTTCCGGGCCATCCCATTTCAGCACAAATTGTTCATTGGGCTGAATGATTTGCGCCGCCTGCTCTTCCTTGAACAATTGATAATTCTTTAAAACAAAATCCTGAAAGCCCGGCATAACGATTTCCAGCTCACTTCCCGGTTTGATCTGATTCATCGCCTGAACCAGGGCAGAATTTTTATCCAGGACTTCCAGGACATAACCCAGAAAAATATAATCTCTCAGGTATTGGTTCGTTTTAGGCGCGGCAAGGGCTTGATTTTCACCCAGATAAAATCCGGTCGTGTACTCTCTGTGACTGATTTTATTGAGCTCATCCAGCCGCTCCAAATCCGGAGCCTGATTCGCCAGCGCGCAGTCAATCGCATAGCGGTAAACCCTGGAAACATTACCCGCATAATAAGCGCTTTTCATTCTTCCCTCAATCTTAAAAGAATTGACCCCCGCGTCTATCAATTCTTTTATGTGTGCCGAAAGGTTCAAATCCTTTGAACTAAGGATTGCCGTCCCAAAATCTTCTTCCACAATCGGTATAAAATCATTCTTCCGCGTCGCTTCCACCAGATAATATTCCCAGCGGCAGCTCTGTGCGCAGTCGCCCAGATTCGCGTCCCGCGTTTTCAGCCGCTTCATATTGCCGATTTTTTCGCCCTTTTTATAGAGGGAAAGATTGGTAAAATAATTCGAAAGCAGGCACCTCCCTGAATAGGAAATACACATTGCCCCATGAATAAAGGTTTCCAGCTCTAAAGAAGTCGCGTCGCGAATCACTTTGATTTCCTCAAGGGTTAATTCCCTTGCCAATACAATACGGAAAACGCCCAATTTCTCGTAAAACCGGACCGCTTCACTGTTGGTGGTATTGGCCTGCGTGCTGACGTGAATGGGTATCTGTGGGTATTTTTCGCGAATGTAAGTAATCGCCCCCAGATCAGAGACAATCAAGCCGTCTATTGGAATAGGGACTAGCTCCTTTAAAAAATCTTTAAATTGCTTTAAATGGCTATTATGAAAGAAAACATTGGACGTTAGGTAGAATTTTTTACCCCTGCTGTGCGCAATATCGACAGCTTTCGCGAGCTCTTCTAATGAAAAATTCGCCGCTCCTTCCCGGAGAGAAAAAGACTTCGCTCCCGCGTAGACCGCGTCCGCCCCATACTCAAAAGCGAAAAGCATCTTTTCAAAACTTCCCGCGGGAGATAATAATTCAATAGAATGTTGCCAATTTTTCATAATAGCCCTTACAATTTCTTGAACAGAATCTCTTTTATTTTACTTCCTTCCACCAATTTTATGGAAAATAAATAATTGCCGTATTCGATCGATTCTCCGGCTTTCGGGACATACCCAAACAGCCCAACCACAAAGCCCCCAACCGTTTCATAATCTTCTGAGTTAAAGCGCGTCTTAAAAACCTCATTAAATTCTTCCAGTTTCATCCTTGGATAGACAATGTACTCATCTTTATCAAAGAGGATGTAATCTTCCTTTTTCCCCATTTCGTCATACTCGTCGCTGATATCCCCTACTATTTCCTCTATTATGTCTTCCAGTGTGACAATCCCCAGCATCGTACCATACTCATCAACAACAATAGCGATGTGGCTTCTCGCCTCGCGGAATTCACTCAAAAGCTCATTGGCCTTTTTATTCTCAGAAACAAAAAGAGGTTTGCGAAGAATCCTGGAAATGTTAAAATCGACCTCTATAGAACGGAAAAACTGCAGCAGGTCTTTGACATATAAAATCCCAACAATGTTGTCTATTTTCTCCGAAAAAACAGGGTAGCGCGAATGCCCGTCCTGAATCACCAGATCAACAATTTCCGAAAAAGATTTATTCTGATTGATCAATACCGCTTCCGAACGCGGGATCATAATATCAGCAATCTCTATCTTCGAAAGTTCCTGCAGAATTACTTTCCGGCTGGCCAGCTCACCTAAAGCCATAAAATTCCCCCAAGAATCCATTTTTTAATAATTCGACAGCAACTCACCTGATCCAGTTTTCAATTTTCAACTCATCAATCCTTTTAAAGTGATTAATATTTCCGGTTACCAGTTTTTTACATTTTGATAATGAGGTAGCAGCAATAATTATATCCGCATCAGGCAATAAAAGATTGTTTTTTATCAATTTTGACTTAAGGCCGCCGAATATTTTCATAATATCATAATCGCTTTGTATCGTTTTTACTGTTAATAAAAATTTTTCAATCTGAATTAAGTTGTTTTCTATCTTTTCTGATTTATATGCACCGTAAAACAATTCCCCCTCTGTTAAAAAGGAAATCGCAATAGAGTCATTTTCTTTTTTTCTTTTTTGAACAACATTTTCATTGCCCCGAAGTATTTCAACACAAACATCCGTATCCAGCAATATCATAAGTTCACTTCTCTGCCGAAGGTTCGTGATTCATAGATATCTTTAATAATCATTTCAGCCGTTCTTTCATCTTCCCATTTGCCCATAATTTCTTTCCACAAAGAAAGTTGAGTTTCCTTTGAAATTAAATTTTCGTCTGCAATTTTATTACGGCCAACATAATCACCAACAGCTTTTTCAATAAGAAGAACTAACTCATTATTAATGCTTCTTTTCTCAGTTTGAGCCAACGTTTTTACCAAGTCAAAAATTTCATTAGGAATATTGCGGATTGTGATTGAAGTCATTAAACACCTCTCATATAACTATAATAGTTATATAGTATACCTATTGTAACTTTGTGTCAAGTTCCGGCAGCAGAATCAGTTGAAAATCCCCATTGCCCTGAAAAGATAAAATATAAGAAATCAAGCTTTCTTTCATTGCCACACTAAAACTTACCTGCAGTTTTCCATTTTTCTTTTCCAATCTCCCCTTCAAGTAATTAAACCAATCATCAATATCCAGAGAAACAACTCCCATTGGAGAAGGGTCAGCGGATTTCAGGAGGTCTTCCTTGTAATAAGTCAGAAACTCTGTTTTGCTTCCCAGGCGAATCATTTCCGCATCGGTGTCCTTCATACCTAAATTTCTTTTATAGACCATTGTCAAATCCTGATCCTGGTAACGGGCCGGAAAATTGGTCGTTTCGCTGATCCCCTGAAACATCCCATCCACATCTGTAAAATCAGGAAAAACAGCCTCTACATAAGAACGCAGGCCCAAAATTGGTTTCCCCTGCATAAAAACTGTTGTCTCACCTCTCTCATTCATATAAAAATCAGCAAACCAGTTTCTAATGGCGTTTAGCCCCATATAAATCGCGGCGCGAATCTGAGGGTTGGCCGTTTTCACATCCGGGTCTTTAATTTCTACCATGATTTTAGTGCCGTTTTCATTGCTGAAAATGGGCGTCATATTGATGCCGGCACTAACCGTAACATCGCCGCTATACTGAAAAAAACCTCCATCCAGAGAAAGATTGATCTTTGTGTTTAATTGATAATGAAGCGTTTTACCCAGCTCAAAAACATAGCGCGGCACTATGTTTTTCTTCACCCCACCGCAGGAAGTAAGCAATAAAAAAACTGCGCCAAAAATAATACTGAATTTATTCATTCGCCATAAGCCTATCATAAATTTCTCCTATTTTTACCGTTAAATCACTCAAACTCACAAATTCTTTTTCCGCCTTCTTTCTTTCCTTAAGCTCCAGTTTTCCTTCTTCTTTAAATGACTTCCCCACTGTAATGCGGATCGGTATGCCGATTAAATCAGCGTCTTTGAACTTCACTCCCGGCCTTTCATCACGGTCATCAATGAGCACTTCGTATTTTCTGCTCAAGTCCTCATAAATACCAAATGCAGCTTTTACTGCTTCTTCATCCTGCGTATTGACTATTACCACAATGATTTCATAAGGAGCAACGCTCATCGGCCAGATGATGCCGTTTTCGTCATGGTTCTGTTCAATCACGCTGGCCAATGTCCTACCGACGCCGATGCCGTAAGTTCCCATAATCGGGCGGATCTCTTTGCCCTCTTTATCTAAAACACTGACATGCATTGATTCTGTATACTTATAACCCAGCTTAAAAACATGCCCTACTTCAATTCCCTTGTAAGATTTTAAAGGCTTTCTGCATTCAGGGCAAAGGTCACCATCTCTTGTAAGCCGGATGTCGGCGATAATCTGGGATGTAAAATCCCGCTCCGGATTGACGTTTACAATGTGAGTGTCTTTTTTATTCGCGCCGGTAATGCCATTCACAATAAATTCCACGCTTTTATCCGCAATCACAGTAATATTCCTTAATCCCACCGGAGAAGCAAAACCGACCGGCGCGCCGGTTACAGTTTTTATAGTATCTTCATCCGCCAATTCAAGCTCCGCGCACTTCAATACATTTTTCAGCTTCGTCTCATTGATTTCGAGATCGCCCCGAATCACCGCCATAACCGGCTTGCCCTCCGCTTTGTAAACTAAAGACTTGATAAAACGGTCCGGCGTTGTTTTAAAAAAAGCCGCCAATTCATCAATGGTTCTTACATTCGGCGTCGCTGTCTCTTCTTTTTCTCTTAAAGGCGCGAAATCTCTTTTATACTCTTCATAGGAAACCGCCCGCTCCGCGTTCGCGACATAGCCGCAGGAAGCGCATTGAAAAATAGTATCCTCACCCACGGTAGAAGGCACCATAAACTCTTCGGAAACCGATCCGCCCATCGCGCCGCTATCGGCCAGGACCGGAGTCACATTCAGGCCGCATCGTTTAAATATTCTACGGTAGGCCTGCCCAACTTCCTGATAGATTTGATCCAGATCCGTTTCGTCCAGATGGAAAGAATAAGCATCCATCATAATAAACTCGCGGCAGCGCATAATACCGAAGCGCGGCCTGATCTCATCACGAAACTTGGTGTTAATTTGATAGAGCGTCAGCGGCAGATCACGGTAGGAATGCACATTCTCGCGAACAGCGGCAGTAAAGGCTTCCTCATGAGTCGGCCCGAGCACCAGGTCTGCCTCATGGCGGTCTTTTAAGCGCATCATCTCCTTGCCCATCACGTCAAACCGGCCGCTTTCTCTCCAGAGATCAGCGGGCGTCAGTATCGGCGGCAGCATCTCCTGCGCACCGGCGCGGTTCATTTCATCACGCACGATCGCGGTCACTTTCAAGAGGCTCTTAAAACCCAGCGGCAGAAAAGTATAAAGGCCCGCGCCCATTTTGCGCAGAAGCCCGGCACGCAGCATCAGAACATGAGAATCTATTTCCGCATCTTTCGGATTTTCCCTTAAAGTAGGTAAAAGCATTCTGGATAAACGCATCTATTTCTCCTGTTTTAAAATTAAAATCTCCCCTTCCTCATTAATCTCTATTTCCGATTCCGGAAAGTCCTTCTCAGAAAGACTTTTGATCAAACCAATCGCTCTCTTCTTTTCATCAAAGACTGGAATGCCTTCTTCATTAATAAAAGCAGGGATGATTTTGCCTGAAACGAAATCCCCCTTTTGGGAAAGCTTCATCTCTAAGATTCCAGAATAGGCCGATATGCCCCCTCTGGCAAGCGTTCCGCCATAGGCCAGAAAATTTCCCAATGAATAGGCGATCAGCTTTCCTTTGTAAACTTCTATTCCTCTCAAAACATGCGGCCCTGAGCCGATCACCGCGTCAGCGCCGCTATCAATCATATGATGAGCGAAGGCATAAACATTCCCCCTCCGCTCGCCCAGAAAAACTTCCTCTTTACGGTTCACATGCCCGAATTTTGCCCCTTCAGCCCCGGCATGCATAGTAACCAAAACAATATCCGCGTTTGTTCTCGCTTCCTGAACCAGAGAAACCAGAGCTTCACTACGATGCATGTCGTTGAAAACCCAGCCGGAATACATTGCCCCTATCATTGCTACGTTTACATTGCTCATTTTTATGTAAGTTATCTTGTTTTTTAATCCAATACTTTCTATCCCGGCGCTTTTCAAATAACGCTCTGTATCAAGAAGCCCTCTTTCTCCAAAATCACACATATGATTGTTGGCAATATGAACCGCGTCAAAACCAGCCGTTTTTAACAAAGACTCCGTTTCTACAGGAGGAAAGCGGAAAGCGAACACAAAAGGGCTTTTTTTATGGTCCTTCGCGCAATCCGAATTTTTGGTAATAACCCCTTCCAGATTTCCTATCAGTAAATCTTTATTTCCCAGATAAGGGTTTATATTGTCCAATAAATTCGTTATGCTTTTCGGCCTGTAAAACCTTCCGGCGGGATAATCCGAATAAGAGACAATATCGCCCACCGCTTTTATCGTGATAAAGTCTTCGGCGAAAGAAAAAAAAGGAATCATCGCAAAACAAACCAGTACCAGAAGTTTTCGCATAAAAGCTACCTCTTTATCTAAATCAATTATTTCTCCGAAATGATTAACATTTCAAAATCTTCCGTTGTTAATTGATCCTTTCTTGAAAAAGCGCCCAGTTTCGCCCCGTAAATACCAATCTTACTAAATCCTAAAGTTTTTAACAGCCATGTGATTTCACTCGGTATATAATATCTTTCATTGCATTTCAATTCTTTTTTATTTCCAGAATCATCTACTGTTTCTGTTATGCTAAAATCTCGAAAAGTCATTAAATCAAAGCTGTTACCCTTATAAACGGCGTTCCCGTCTTTCGCCGCTGAAGCACAGAATTGTTCAATGGAATGGCGCAGGGGAAAAAGGCCATTTAATGTAGTAAAAATAAATTTACCATTTTCTTTTAATGATTTTTCAGCGTTTCGGAGTATCTGATAATTCATTTCGTCAGTTTCCATAAGCGGGAACGCCCCTTCACAAAGCATAATAACGACATCAAATTCTTTTACAAAAGGTAACCCCCTGGCATCCAGGTTTCGGAATTCTATTTCCAGATTCTGCTTTTTAGCTTTTTCTTTTGCTTTTTCCAGCATTGAAACAGACAAATCTATGCCCGTAATTCTCAAATAATGACTCATACCATTGTTTCATATTCACCTCAATTAGTTAACTCACTTTTTTACGTCATTAATGCGATAAACTTTTAGAAAACACATTGATAACAATCACCCCGATAATGATGAATGAAATACCTATTAGAGCAGGAAAATCAAGAGTTTGTTTGAAAACAAAAAAACCAATTGTTGAAACTAATATTATGCCTACACCCGACCATATAGCATAAGCGATACCTACCGGAATACTTTTCAACGTTAATGAAAGAAAAAAGAAAGCAATTCCATAACCAATTATAACAACAATTGAAGGTACAACCTTTGTGAAACCTTCCGTCGATTTTAGTGTTGATGTAGCAATCACCTCCGCCAGTATCGCGATGAATAAGTAAATCCAATTCATTTTCCACACTCCTATTATTAAATTCCACAATCAAAATGCCGCTGTCTGACAGCAAGGCGACAGGCTTTATACTATACCATAATGCCGATTGGTAGTCAAATTTTGATTTCCTTTGACAATTCAGGCTTTTTTTATTAGAATATGTGACAAAGGAAAATGAGGCGGATTATGAACTTTTACAGAAGGGCTTTCCTGAAATACTTGCTTTATGGTTTATTCACTGTGGTTGCTTTACTTATTTTATTGAATTTTTCCATCGGCTGGCGCATTCAAAAAATAGAAAAGTTGTTTCATGCGTCAAAGGCGGTTTTACCTGCCGAAAACGAAAAAATATCTGTCGAATCGGAAATATCCAATATTTTGAAGAAAATGACCGACAAGGAGAAGATCGGCCAGCTCATAATGGTGAACTATTTCGGCGAGGGCCTGGAAAAGGTATACTACCTGATCACAAACTGCGGGCTTTCCGGTTTCATGCTTACAGGCGAAAATGTTAGGAATAAAACCTATTCGCAAATCCAGCAGATCAATAAAAACCTGATACAAGCTTCCTCGGGAAGGATTCCTCTGGTAATTTCTATTGACCAGGAAGGTGGGACTGTATCACGCTTAAACGGCATCTTGAAAAATTTCCCCGCGCCAGCCGATGTTTATCAAAAAGACGGCAAAGAAGGTGTTCTGGAATTGGCCGATTACAACAGTAAAAAACTCAAGGGCCTGAATATCCAGATCAATTTTTCTCCCGTATTGGACGTGGTTTACAAAACAAATTCTATTATTTATAAACGAAGTTTTTCAGCGAACAGCTCAACCAACGCGGAATTGGGGAGATGCTACCTGGAAAAGGCAAAGCAGAATGGAATTATCGCCGCGGCGAAGCATTTCCCGGGATACGGGAACATGGGCTTAGACCCGCACGAATTTGTCTGCGTTGACCGGGAAAGTTCTCTGGAAGAGCTGGCGAAACCTTTCTTAGAAACTCTTGATTTTCCCATGATAATGAGCTCCCATGTCATTTTTTCAAGATATGACAAGCGGCCCGCGACTCTTTCCCGCAAAATTATTGCTTATTTAAGAGAAAACCATTACTCTAATGTAATTATTACCGACGACATTCAAATGAAATCGATCACACAGCTTTATGATTACCGGAAAGCTTCTCTGGAAGCTGTCCTGGCGGGATGTGACATTGTCTTAAGCGTCACAAAAGACCCGGGCAATTGGTACCAAAAAGCCGTTGAATTATATAATTATTTATACGAAGCTTATAAGAGCGGCGCACTTTCTGAAGAAGCTGTGAACCAGTCGCTTTCCAGAATATTAAAAATGAAACTTGCCTTTGTAGCCCCGGAATACTGGGGAATAGTCAGTACTAAAGACAAAACATTAAGTGTAAAGTAGCTGCGGGCTTTAGCCCGTGTAAATTAAACGCAAGCTAAAACTTGCGGCTACATCTTTTAATCTATCGATCTCCCCCTTCTAAGAGGGGGAAAATCAAGGGAGAAAAAACATGTGCGGGATAGTCGGATATATCGGAAAAGGAAATGTAGCTGAGATTTTACTGGACTCGCTTCAGAGATTAGAATACAGGGGATACGACTCCGCGGGGCTTGCGATCATTAATCAAAAAAATGAACTGGTAGTGAAAAAAGACGTTGGACGAATCAGCAATCTGCGCAATGAAATTTTTCAAGACTTTCAAAGCCATTCCTGCACGATCGGCATTGCCCATACCCGCTGGGCAACACACGGCGGCGTTACAAAAGCAAACTCTCATCCGCACTGCGACTGTAAAAACAAAATCGCCCTCGCGCATAACGGCATTATTGAGAACTATCGAGTACTCAAAGAATTGCTCATCGAGAAAGGCCACGTTTTTCAATCGGAGACAGACACAGAAGTGCTTGTGCACCTGATTGAAGAGGTTTATAAAGAGAAAAAGGGGAATCTTCAGTTCGCAGTAGTAGAAGCCCTCAAGTTGGTAGAAGGAACTTACGGCATAGCCGTCGTTTGTACGGATGAGCCTTATAAAATTGTCGGGGCAAGAAATGGGAGCCCTCTGATCGTAGGCATCGGCGAGGGGGAGATGTTCCTGGCATCAGACGTAAACGCCATTATGCCTTATACCAAAAATGTGGTATATATTGAGGATAGGGAAATCATTGTCATTCAGGCCGAAAAGGATGACCAGCTAAAAACTTACGACCTGAATTATGAAAGAGTAAGCAAGTCTGTATCCGTTATCGACTGGGATGTAGACGCTATTTCGAAAGGCAAATATGAAACTTTTATGCTAAAAGAAATATTTGAACAGCCTGATTCTGTCAGCACTGCTCTACGCGGAAGGGTTGTTCTTTCAGAAGGCTCTGTCAAGCTGGGCGGGCTCAATATGACGGAGGTCCAGGTTCGCCAGATCAATAAGATTATTATTACTGCCTGCGGGACCAGCTGGCATGCCGGAATTATCGGAAAGTACTTGATTGAGCGATTCGCGGAAATCCCGGTTGAGATTGATTACGCTTCGGAATTCCGCTATAGAAATCCCATCATTCAGGAAGGCAATGTAGTCGTGGTCATCAGCCAATCCGGTGAAACCGCCGATACGCTGGAGGCCCTCCGGGAAGCAAAGCGCAAAGGCGCGAAGATCATCGGCATCACAAATGTCATCGGCAGTACGATCGCGCGTGAGAGCGACGGCGGTATTTATCTGCACGCCGGCCCGGAAATCGGCGTAGCGTCGACAAAGGCTTTTACGAACCAGGTTGTTTCGCTTGCCCTTCTGGCCATTTATATAGCCCGGCTCAAAAACATGCCTCTATACGAGGGAGAAAAATTGTTAAAAGAATTGATTTCTATTCCGGACAAAATTGCTGAAGTTTTAAATCACGCGGAAGCGATTAAAGAAATCGCGGTAAAGTACGCAAAGGTTTCTAATTTCCTGTATCTGGGAAGGGGTTTTAATTATCCCGCCGCTCTGGAAGGCGCTTTGAAGCTCAAGGAGATATCCTATGTCCATGCGGAAGGATATCCGGCCGCTGAAATGAAACATGGGCCGATAGCGCTCATTGATGAAAACATGCCGGTTGTATTCATCGCTCCCAAAGACCAGCTTTACGAAAAGATTGTCAGCAATATCCGCGAAGTGCACGCCAGAAACGGAAAAATTATAGCGGTAACCAATGGAGACGCCGCTAACATAAATGAATTTATAGAGGATTATATTCTAGTACCCCAAACCATTGAGGAATTTTCACCCATTATCAATGTGGTACCGCTTCAGCTTCTGGCATATTATATCGCTCGTGAAAAAGGATTGGATGTAGATAAACCTAGAAATTTGGCCAAGAGTGTAACCGTTGAATAGTATTTCATCATTGAGGAGTGTTTTGTGAATAGCAGTTTTGAAAGAAGAAACCAGTCGATTGTCAGCGATATGGGCTACCGGGATACTGACAAAAAGCAGATTGTCGCTAATAAAATGAAATTTTTAGACTCTGGACTATCGGCTGATTTATACAAGGTTATGTCAAAGATCAACCAGGAGCATATTCCTATCGTTTCCTTGTCTAAAAGTGATCTTTACATTTTATTTTATGGGCATATTTTTACCAATAGTGTAGACATTGACGGGTCAAAGCGAATAGCGGAAGACGATATGAAAATTTATTCCGAAATTATGTCCGAATGTTTTTATAAAAAATATTCAGATGTTGAGACATTTTTCTATCAACAGTCAAAAGATGTTCCGGAAAATGCAAAAAAGGATTTTTTGTTGAAAACGGATGTTTTCAGGGCCATCTTGAAAAAATTCGAAAGAATCCTCGGCCAGAGGGATAAAATTTAGAACCAACTAATACTAATTTGCAATCAATATTAGTATAAAAGGCGGAACGAAAATGACAATTGCGGTAATTGACGGAATGGGCGGCGGCATAGGCGAACAGATTGTTTCCCAAATTAGAAAAACCCTTTCGGAAGAGATAACCATTTTTGCCTTAGGCACAAACGCCTTAGCGACGGACAAGATGATGCGCGCGAAAGCTTCCTGTGGGGCTTCCGGGGAAAACGCCATCAGCGTTACGATAAACAAAGCGGATTTTATCATCGGGCCTATTGGGATCGTCCTTCCGAACGCGATGATGGGAGAAATCACACCCTTTATTGCCGAAACTATTATGAACGCGCGGGGCAGAAAAATTTTGATCCCGCTTTTACAAAACCATGTAGAACTCGTCGGATGGAAAGAAAAACCGATATCTGAACTGATCGCGGAAGCGATTGAAATTTTAAAAAATAATTTTTGACATTTTTTTTTGATTGTTTTAAAATGTTTGCCGTCGGTAAGAGCCGATAGAGTAGAATGAATCTACAATTCAACAGGCTGGAAAGCCTTCAAAAATTCTATCTGACAGCTATTGATTCAAGCTATGAAAGCTTATCTTTGGAGTTGAAACTCCTTAAAAAAAAATTTGAAGGAGTTTTCTCATGAAACGGTTAGTTTATTTCTGCGCGGTTTTCTTGCCGCTTGCGCTCTGTGTCGCCGGAAAGGTTTTTCCCTATTCTTTTAATGCCTACAACGGCATAACAGGCAAAGAAGTTCTCTCATTTAGCCCCGCGCTTTGCTGTCCTTTGTCTCCTGAATTTGGCGCTGCCCTTGACCTGATCACTTCCTATGGTTTTACTTCTGAATTTGACATATTTGCCGACCTTGCGAATTTTAACCTCGCTCCGGAAGCCGGATACGCTTTCTCCTGGATTATGCCAAGGTTTGAGTTTTTGCCCGGCCACATTGTCGGTTTACAATTGCAGTTGAACAATTCAGATCTCTTAAGCTTTAAC
Source organism: Brevinematales bacterium (assembly GCA_020052515.1). Classification (GTDB taxonomy): domain Bacteria; phylum Spirochaetota; class Brevinematia; order Brevinematales; family JAOACQ01; genus JAGVOW01. The sequence goes on from JAGVOW010000039.1 coordinate 25,027, forward strand.
ATCATACCGCAATACCATTTCTTTTATGAAAGCGACGCTTTTGCCCTGGAACTAAACGCCGCGGTAAATATCCCCATTAACAACCCCGCTTCTTTCATAACCGTAGGCGGAATTGCCGCTCCTGTGTGGAAAGCGGTCAAAGACATTCTTTACCCCTTTATTGAAATCGATCCTTCTTACGCTTTCGGCGAGAATGGCGCTTTTGCCTTGAATGTAGTACCCGGAATCTGGGTGGGTATTCCAGGTACGCCGCATCAGTTTTGTCTCGCGTTTACTCTCTCGGATGTCACTTCAGGTAATCCGGGTTATGGTGTTAACTTATGGTATTCCGTATCATTGAACCTGATACCGGAATAATAACCCCCAACCCCCTTTAAAAGGTAGGGGGAAGAATCACAGGAGGAGAACTTTATGCATATACCTGATAATTATTTGAGCCCTCAGACCTGCGCTGTTATGGGCGCGGTGATGCTGCCCATCTGGGCCATAGCCGTAAAAAAAGTTAAAAATGAAATTACAGCAAAGAAAATCCCGCTTCTTGGTATTTCCGCGGCATTTTCATTTCTGATCATGATGCTTAATGTCCCTTTGCCCGGAGGCACTACAGGCCACGCTGTGGGGGCCACGCTCGTTGCCATATTGATCGGCCCTTTTTCCGCGGTTATTGCCGTTTCAATTGCCCTTTTGATCCAGGCCTTGCTTTTCGGCGATGGCGGAATTCTCGCTTTCGGCGCGAATTGTTTCAATATGGCGTTTGTCATTCCCTTTGCGGGCTATTTCATCTATATGCTTATCAAAAAAATCTGGAAAAGTGAAAAAGCGAATTATCTGGGAGCCTTCATTGGAGCTTATATGGCCATCAATCTTGCTGCCTTCTTCGCCGCAGTCGAATTTGGGATCCAGCCCCTGTTATTTAAAGACGCTTCTGGATTGCCGCTTTACTGTCCCTATCCACTCAATGTTTCGTTACCCGCTATGCTCATCCCTCACCTTCTGGTTGCAGGCATTATTGATGCCCTGGTTACTATCGGTGTCCTGGCATACATCAAGCGGATATCACCTGAAATCGTCCATGCGGACAGCGATCAGAAACTGCGCTTCAGTCCGCTCTATATCCTGCTTGCCGTTCTGACCGCACTGACTCCTCTGGGCCTTCTGGCTTCAGGGACAGCCTGGGGAGAATGGGCCGCTGAAGAGTTAAAAGAACTTACCAGCTTTATCCCCGCTGGAATGGCGAATGGATTTGAGTTTAAAGTTCTCCTGCCGGATTACACGGTACCGGTTATTAATAATGAGGCCATCGGCTATGTTATTTCAGCCATTGCCGGAGTCGGCTTGCTGTTGGTCGCTTTCAAGATAGTCTCAGCTTTTATTCAGAAGAAAAAAGAAGCCGCTAAAAGCAATCAATAAATCTCCTCTTTTGGGAAGAGAATTGAATCCACTAAAATAGGCCATAAACACTTGCGGTTTTTACCGCAAGTGTTTATATTATATAAGCTTTTAGTTAGGAGGATCTGTGCCGGAGTGGCTATTTAAAAAAGACAATTATTCCCTGCCGGCCGATCGGGACGGTTTTATTAATAAAAGCCTTCTCTCTATTCTGAGTACGCTTGCCGCGATCAAACGCGGCGGGAGTCCCTCTACAGGCTTATTTTATCAAATTAACGCAACCCTCAAATTTATTTTTACTTTCTCAATTGTTTTATTCCTCTCTTTATCCCATAGCCTTCAGTATGTAATGCTGATAGACGCTTTTCTACTTTTGACGTTAGGGCTTCTGGAATTAAAAGACATAAAAAGGACTGCCTCTGTTTCTTTAACCGTGGGTTTATTCACGGCCTTTATTCTTCTGCCCTCCGCTTTAGCAGGAAACAGGATGAATAGCTTTATGCTTGCTTTGAAAATCAGCGGCTCGGTAATGGCAATCAATGTTCTGGCTAACTCCACCAAATGGAGCCGTATTACTCATTCTATGAAGGTATTTCGCATACCGGGTATTTTTATACTGGTATTAGATATCGCCATTAAGTACATTGTCTTGTTGGGGGAATTCTCTTTACAAATGCTTTACGCCCTGAGACTTCGTTCTGTAGGAAAAAACAACAAAAAGCACCAGTCTGTTTCTCATCTAATGGGAAATTTATTCTTGAAATCAAAAGAAATGGCGGAACTGACTTATTCCGCGATGGAATGCCGGTGCTTTGACGGCCAGTACGCGCTTCGACAAAAGCAGCATTTCCGACGAATGGATTTTGTTTATATGTCAGCAAATAGTTTTCTTGTCTTAGCGTTTTTTGTATTATAGGGGATAACTACATTAGGCGACAATAATTATTGTCGCCTCTAAGAAATTACAACGACTAAAGGAGACTCTTAATGACGCACTTAATAGAATTACAAAAAGTCTTTTTTCAGTACAAAGGAAACCATGCGCTTCAGAACATTAACCTTAAAATACAGGAAGGCGACTCTATCGCTCTGATTGGGCCCAATGGAAGCGGAAAATCCACTCTTTTGAAAATCATAAACGGGATCGTTTTTCCAGATAAAGGACAGGTTGTTTTTGACGGCCAGGAAATCAATGCTAAAACCCTTTCCAACACAAATTTTTCAAAGCAATTTCACAAGCGCGTCGGTTTTGTTTTCCAGAATTCAGACGCCCAGCTCTTTTGTCCTAATGTTTACGAGGAAATAGCTTTCGGGCCCCGGCAGATGCAGATGGAAGAAAATGAAGTAAACAATCGGGTAAGCGACTGTTTAAAAATGCTTTTGATTGAACATTTGAAGCACCGCGAGCCCTATCACTTAAGCGAAGGGGAAAAAAGAAAAGTGGCGCTCGCCGCGGTACTTTCCCTCAATCCGGAAGTACTGACTCTGGATGAACCGATGGACGGACTGGACCCCAGGACCAAGCGTTTCTTAAAAGAACTGCTTACTCAGATTAATAAAGCCGGAAAAACCATTATCTGCGCGACGCATGATTTTGAATACATTCAGGGTCTTTTTAAAAAGGTCATTGTAATCTCTGAAGACCATACGGTTATCCGTGAGGGAAATCTCGAAGAAATTATATCCGATGAACCATTTTTGCTGAAGCACAATTTAAAATAAAAAAACTTGACGATTCAGAACATAGTTGCTAACTTTTATATTATAATATCTTAATATTAGGATATTACAAAAACCAGAGGAGGTTTTTATGCCAAAAAACATGGGTGCAATTGATCGGATCGTTCGGTTGATTTTAGCGGCTGTGGTAGCTCTCCTGTATTTCACAAATCAAATTTCAGGAGTAGCCGCTATCATACTGGCTGTTTTCGCTGTCATTTTCGTTCTGACAAGCGCGATAGGTTTCTGTCCTTTGTATTTTCCTTTTGGAATTTCAACAAAAAAGAAGAAGGTTTAAATTTAAGGCAGGCGTTTCTCATACTGAACAAGAGAAGCGCCTGTTCATTTATTATTCCTGGATAGACTTAAGAATATTCTTTACTTTTTCATTAGACACAAAATAGCAAACTTCTACGCCTTTTTTCCGATAAGACAAAATTCCTTTTGACTTTAAAATAGCCAGATGCTGAGAAGCGGTTGATTGAGGGATTTTTAATTTTCCGACAATCTTATTCACATTGCATTCATTATTATCAAGAAGGCCCTCAACTATTGCCAGACGAATAGGATGCCCTAAAGCCTTTAAAATCCCGCTATTTTTTTCAAAATCCATAATGCGCCCTTACAAAATTAATATATTATAATAATACAATAGATCAAATCAATAGTCAAAATTTTACCCCCACAGCCATCACAGCGTAAAATTTCGACAAATCATAATAAACAGCCGGCTTGATATAAAAAATATAATACTCAACTATCGCAAATATCCCGCCCCCATAAAACAGACTGGACAGGGCTGAATTTAAATCAGAAAAGTCTCCTCCGGCCGGAAGATAATAACCGTGAAAGGTCAGCCCAATTCCCGCGCGGAAGTTAGAAAGCATATCACCAATAAGATAATAACCGACATCCGCATAAGGGAAAAGGACAGGAACACCTCCCCCTTTATTCCAATCATAAAAAACACCGCCGCCGCATCCGACACCCGCCCAGAGATAGCGGAAAAAAAACAGGTCCAGCCCCAATCCCGCGTAAATATCATCCGTCTTATAAATTTTTAAATGCACCCCTCCCTTCCACTCCAGAGCGGGAGAAAGCTCTTTCAATTCGCCGTCTTTTAGATAAAACAGGTTTGTATAAACAACATTGGATTGATTGTCCTTGATTTTCAAATTATAATTTAATCCGGACCAGAGATTCGATAAAACACTCCCTTCGGCAATCTCCTTACTGTCTACAAAAAAAGAATAAATTTTGTAGTGCTCTTTGTTATCGAGAAATCGGGCCGCCACATTCCCCGTGCCAATGTAATTTATATTTCTCGTCTCATCTGGAGCCAATGTCACGGCGGAATTCAATACAACACGGCCGCTTTCTTTGTGCAGAAGCTTTATTTGATATTCCTGGCCGGCTACCACGTTCACTTTTAAGGCAAAACGATTGTTCCGCGGAGAATCCAAAATTTCCCCATTGAGCATTAAATCATATTCTTCACTGCCGATTTTAAAATTATTAAACAAAAGATTTGCCGTCTCAATTTTTTCGATATGAGCATCAGTATCAATTGGAATTTTCTCTTTTTCGTTTTGAGGAGTCCGAAAAGCCAGAACAATCTTAGCGGAATCAGAAACCATCCGGTCAATGGAATCAAATATTTTTCTATCCGTCGAAGCACGGTAACTTTTCTTGAATAACATTTTCCGATCTATTTCCGACCGAATTTTCAATTCGATGTGAATATCAGGGTTTGATTTTTTCCCGCTCAAAGCGTATTCTCCGGAAACAATCAAATTGGTTAAATCGGCGGAAGAAGAATCCCGAATCAATTCCAGCGAACGCAAAGGGGCAATAAAATTACGCAGGGATTTGAAAATCAATTTCTGATAAACCCCGGAAGCGGGATATTTTTTCTGATTGGAACGGTTTTCAAACTTCAAAATCGCTACTCTGGGCTTAAGAACATTTGTACTTGTAGAATTATTTTCTCCATCAGCAAATACTTTTCCGAAAAGAAAAAAGAAGACTAATAAAAACCATCCGCTTTTCATCATTTCATTTTTTCTCTCTATATTTTATTGCCCTTACTTTTTCAAGAGTTACAAAGCCGTCTTTCAGGATTTCACCCAAATAAAAAAGTATTTTTTCAATTTTGTCTTCCTGATCCACTATTTCTATTATGATCGGCAGATTGGACCCTAAATCTACAAGCTTTGCAGAATGAAGGTGGCTGTCCGCCCCAAAACCCATTACTCCACGAATCACTGTAGCGCCAGCCAATTTCATTTCCCTTGCCTTCATAATGATTTCTTCGTAAAGCAATTTTCCGTTCAAACGGGCTGTTTCACTCATAAAAATACGCAGCAAAACATCTTCCTCTAAAAATTTCATAGGTTTACTCCTTCTTTCCAATATCTGCCTCATCCGCCTCATCCCGGGGGCTGTCGCTAAATTGAAAAATGTAGCCGCAAGCTTTAGCTTGCGCTTAATTTACGCGGGCTAAAGCCCGCGGCTACATTAGAATTATTAATTTAG
>JAGVOW010000043.1 GCA_020052515.1 Brevinematales bacterium
ATAGGCGCGGTTAATTAACCGCGCCTATGCCCGGGAAATGAGTTAAAACTTCACTTTCAAAGTTGTCAATATGAAATTAACAGCGCCGCCGATCAATAATGAATACGGGAACGCGAACCCAATGATTCCGAGGCCGTTTTTCAAGCCCCGTTCCTTAAATATGACTATCACCGCATTGATGCAGGGCAGTAAAAAAGTCATGATCAAAAGCATAACCACAGCCTGCAGTCCGTTAAAAGCGCCGGCATCGAAGAAATTACTGAGCAATGCCGCGCCTGCCTCCCTGCGGATAATGGTCATGATGATGATCTCCACGCTTTCCGCCGGCAAGCCCAGAAAATAATGGACAACGGGTTTTAACGCCTTACGTAATAATAAAAGCCCGCCGATTTCATTAAAGGCAAACAGAATAATGGTAGTAATCAGGAAAACTGGTACCGCTTCCTGAATAAAGGTTTTTAAACGCAGGGTTGCCTTTTTCAGAATCAATAGAAAATTCGGAAGCCGCAAAACCGGTACTTCCATGATAAAGTCGCCGCGCTTGCCGGGTAAAATAAGGTTCAAAATAAACCCCACTAACAGAATTTGAATCCCAATGATGCCGAATACGACTAATGGAGCGCTCCAATGCAGTTTGCCGAACAGCACAAACATAACAGAAAGAAGCGGCGCGCAAGGAATCCCCAGAATGAGAAGCATGGTTACGATTATTTTTTCTTTTTTTGTGTCCAGCATTCTGGCCATTAGAATCGCCATGGTGATACAGCTAAAGCCCATAATCATGGGCAATACTCCTTTCCCATTCAATCCTATTTTTCGGAATACTTTGTCCAGAAGAATGGAAAATCTGGGCAGATACCCGGAGTCTTCCAGAAAGCCGAAGAAAATATAAAAAGTCAGAAGCACAGGAAAAACCACGCCAAACGATAGAGCCAGCCCGACGCTGACAATCCCAAATTCTCCGCAGAAGAATTCGGTAATAAAAGGACTGTGGAAAAAGTTCAAAAAATGACTGAGAGAAGGAATAATCACTCCATTGAAAAGCTTTCCCTCTAAAAGCCCCACTAAGAATTGGGCGCCAAATTTACCTACAAAAAAGAAGAGCGCGATCCCAACGAGGATTGCGATAGGAATGCCCGGGAACAATCTGGTAGAATAAAGGCTAAGCGCTGAACGGAAAGGATTGTTTTCTATTGCCGCTTTTTTTATGACGTTGTTTGCCAGCCTGCTGGCATAAAAGAAGTAGGTTTCCGATAATATCAAGCTCAGAGGCTTGCTGTGTTTTTTCTGCAGGCTATCTATTATAGAGCGGCATTTTTCCAGAACACTTCCTCCAAAACTTTCTCTTATAAATTTCTCAACCGCGTTATTTTTAAACAAAAGCAATAAAGCCAGCGCCCTTTTTGAGAAACTGGAATGGCCCAGAATAGAAGATAAACTTCCGATGGCGGTTTCTATGGAATCATTAAATTTAACAAAGCTATTGACTGTTTTGCCGTTTGGTACCATTGATAATAATTTGTCGATACCATGCCGCTCGTTTGCTATCGTTTCAATCAGGGGTATGCCCAATTTGCTTTCTAATTTACGGGTGTCGATGATGATTCCTTTTGACTGCGCTTCGTCAATCATATTCAGGTTTAATAGAATAGGGATATTCAATTCCATCATTTGCAAGGCAAGCGCCAGGCTGCGCCGGATGTTTTTCGCGTCTAAGACTTGAATAAGAGTATTAATGCCTTTGTTTAATAGAAGGTGAATGGCGAGTTTTTCTTCTTCGCTTTGGATCATAAATCCCGAAAATCCAGGTATATCATAAATAATGTTCTCTGAACCACTTATAAAGGCACAGTGATAGCTAAGAGAAGAATCTTTTTCAGAAACTTCTTTCTGATTTTTATCCGAAAGCCAGTTAAATAAAGTGGTTTTACCTACATTTACATTTCCTATTAGCAGGGCGGAAATTTTATTAGAAACGCTCATTTTTATTCCTTTTATTATTGAGAATAATTCTCAATAATACTATAATATGTTTTTTATGGTTTGTCAAGGAAGGAAACAAAAATTGCCAATTCTTTAAAATTCGCCTATAATTTATTGTGTGGGAGTTCTAAAAAATGAGATATTAATCAGTTGATCAAACCGCTTTCTCTCCTACGGAGGGGCCAGGGGTTCCCTCGATAGTGCGGCAAAGCAAGAAGCCGTAAACTCGGGAACCGGTCGCCGAGTCTACCGCTTCCTTGTTCTTCTTTACTACCGGGACGACCCACCCCCAATTCCTCGCAAGAGGGGAGATAAGTTGAGTTAAATTGATGCCTGAATAGTTACAAATGGAGAAGTGAAATGGATAGAAAAGTTTGTTTGATTGGGAAGATATTGTTCTCGTTTTTTTTGCTGGTGTCAGGGGCTTGTTCTGCTAAAAGCGTTTCAGGTAAAAGCGGAAAAATTTTGGTTTATACCAGCTTTTACGTGATGGCTGATCTGGCTCAGAAAATCGGGGGTGATAAAATCGATTTGTTTAATCTGGTTCCAGCCGGGACAGAACCCCACGAATGGGAACCTTCTCCCAGAGATATCGCGGGGTTAGAGGCCGCGGATGTTTTTATTTATAATGGTGTAGGGATGGAAGGATGGCTGGATAAGGTGATGGCTGTTTTAAGGAACAAGAGACTGATTGCTGTAGAGACGGCGAAGAACATAAAATTACTGGAGAATCAGGATAAAGATGAGGGGTTGAAATACGATCCGCATGTGTGGCTTTTCCCAATGAACGCTAAGATTCAATTGAGAGAAATCAAGGATGCGCTGGTAAAAGCAGACCCGGTGAACAAGGCGTTTTACGAAACAAATTATATCAAAAACGCGCAAAAGCTGGACGATCTGGATGAGGAATTCAAGGAGGCCCTTTCTTCTTTGACGAAAAAAGACATTGTTGTCGCGCATCAGGCCTTTGGATACCTTTGTGAAGCTTATGGCCTGCGTCAGGTCGCGATAGAGGGGCTTGCCGCGGATTCTGAACCGACTCCGGCAAGAATGGCGAAGATTGCGAAATTCGCGAAGGAGAACCGCGTGAAGGTGATTTTCTTTGAGGATTTGATCAGCCCGAAAGTCGCGAAAGCCATAGCCAGGGAAACAGGGGCAAAAACTGAGGCGCTTAACCCTCTCGAAGGGCTTACGGATGAGGACATCAAGGCCGGTAAGGATTACATTTCCGTTATGAAAGGCAATCTGGCGGCTTTGAAAAAAGCATTGGAATAATAATGTAAATATTATATGTGAAAGATTTCCCCTTTTGAAAGGGGGCCAGGGGGATTTAAACATAAGAACAAACATTTGGAGAACGCTATTATAAGCTTATGAAAATCCCCCCAACCCCCTTATTAAGGGGGAGGCAGGCAGATGCGAAAACTTTTTATATTATTAGAGTAATGAAGGAATGTTATGGAAAAAGTGATTGAAGTCAACCATGTCAGCTTTGGTTATGACGGAAAGCCTATTTTGAAGGATATCAGCTTTTTTGTGAATAAGGGCGATTATTTAGGCATTATTGGAGCGAATGGATCAGGTAAAAGCACGCTATTGAAGCTTTTGCTCAAGATTTTAAATCTTTCGAGCGGCGAGGTCAAGTTTTTTGGCGTGAATGTCAATGGTTTTAATGAATGGAATAAGATAGGCTATATTGCTCAGAACGCGACTTCATTTAACAGCAGTTTTCCCGCGTCGGTGGAAGAAGTGGTTGGAGCGAACCTTTTTTCTAAAATAGGCCTTTTTAAGGCGCCTGGAAAAGAGCATAAGGAACTGGTCTATCAGGCATTGAAAAAAGTGGGAATGCAGGATTACGGGAAAAGGCTGATTGGGCATCTTTCGGGAGGCCAGCAGCAGCGGGTTTTTATTGCCAGAGCGCTGGTGAGCGACCCGGAGATACTGATTCTGGATGAACCGGCCGCTGGAGTGGATATTGAATCGGAAGAAGCGCTCTATTGCCTTCTGGCGGAACTGAATACAGAACTCAACTTGACGGTGGTGATGGTGACCCATGACATAGGAGCAATAACGATTCACGCAAACCGGTTTATCTGCCTGGGAGAAAATGGCTTCTTTGAGCATTCTCCGAAAGATGAAAAAACAAATGAATTATTAACGGAAATTTATGGGCATAAAGTGCATCTGCACCATGATTGCAAAAATTGCTGTGGACCGGGAGCGGCTTGATGTTCGAACTATTTCAATATGATTTTATGCGGAAAGCGTTTATTGTAGGGTTCTTGATCGCGATTATTACGCCATGTATCGGTGTGATTGTCGTGCTTAAGCGTCTCTCTATGATTGGTGATTCATTGTCGCACAGTTCTCTTGCCGGAGTGGCGGCTGGCCTCGCTTTTGGGATGAACCCGGTTGTTGGGGCGATTGTCTTTTCGGTATTGTCCGCTTTCAGCATTGAGCAGGTGCGAAAATCCTTCCCAAAGTATTCCGAAATAGCGATAGCTGTGATTTTGTCAGCGGCAGTGGGAATGGCCGGCATCCTGTCGGGTTTTGTGAAGAACAGCGCGAGCTTTAACAGCTTTCTTTTCGGCAGTATTGTCGCGATCAGTGATTTCGAGCTTTATCTGGTGATCGGCCTGTGCGCGGTTGTTTTGTTGACCGTTTTGCTGCTTTACAAGGAACTGTTTTATATGACCTTTGATGAGGAATCAGCGAGGCTTGCCGGTATTCCGGTCAGAACAATTAACTTTCTGTTTACGCTTTTGACAGCGGTTACAATTGCCATCTCTTCCAGAACAGTCGGAACTCTTGTGATTTCTTCCCTGATGGTGCTGCCGGTTGCCGCGGCTATGCAGGTCGCCCGAAATTACAAGCAGACGGTCATCTTTTCGGTGGTTTTTGCCGTGTTTTTTACTATTTCCGGTTTGTTCATTTCTTACTACGCGAACTTCAAGCCCGGTGGAACGATCGTGATGGCGGGAGTCATTTCGCTCGTGGCGATTCTGGCTTTTAAAGGCTTTTTGGGAAGGAAGAAGAGGAGCTGAAACGTTGCGTCAAAAAAAGTGTTGCTGCAAATAATTAAAAATTTGACAAAAACTTCAACTCATTTTAAACTAAATAGCCTTATAAGTTTTAAAGGCAGCTGATAGAGGGAAAAGGGAGTCGGTTATGAATAAAAGAAGGATTTCCTCATTCGGCTTTATGAACGTTTGTCGGAAGCTGAATGTATTATTTTGTGTTTGTCTGGATATAAAAAATATCCGGGATGTTTTAAACAGGATAGATTTTATCTTATTTTATAAAAAAGCCCGCAATTGTTTTGCGGGCTTTTTTTATTGCCTCCCCCTTTTTGAGGAACGGATTTTCAATCTGTCTTTCAAAGAGGGGGATTTTTTTAGTTAGGGGGTGTTATGGCGGTTCTGCAATCATTGGTACCTCAAAGATTCCACGGAGAAGTCGCCGGAAAGCTCGCCAGCAGTTATTATTTTGTTTTTCAGAATGTTCTCATTAAAGATCTTTTCGATGAGCTGGAAAAGCTTCCTGATATCTCAGCTCTGGGCGCTGTCGATGAGATGGGCAAAGCGATTGGTATTATCCTGAGAAAAGATGTGTTCGCGAGACTGGGAAAACGGTTTGGAAGAGATGTTTTTAGCCATAAAACGGTTGAGAAATTAATTCCCTTTCCCGCGAAAAATTATGATTTTGAAAGAAATATATTTTCTATTGCCAATGAGCTGGAAAAAGAAATCCAGATTCCAAAAGATCAATACTATCTGTTGACTAAAAGTGACGGCTCATTCTTTGGAATATTTACCAGCAGGGATTTATTGGTTTATCTTTCAAACATTACTCAAAGAGACATTAATTTAGCGAGGGCACTGCAGACCAGTATCGTAAAAGAAGAAACATTAGTCACTGAAAACGGGTTTCAGGTGTTAGGGTCCTCCCGCATGGCAAAAGGCGTAGGAGGAGATTTTTACGCGATCGCGCGCCAGAAAAATAATGACAAGTGGAATATTTTTATTTGCGATGTTTCGGGGAAAGGTGTCTCGGCGTCTTTAGTGACAACCAGTATCAGCGGTATGTACAGTATTTATAATTTCGAGGAAGGGCTGAGCCTTTTTCTCAACAAGCTCAACAATTACATCTATTATTCTTTCGAAAATCAAAAGTTTGTTACAGGAGTGTTTTTGGAGTTTTACCCGGCCTCTCTTGATTTAAAAATTTATGATATGGGCCATTCTTATGTTTATTTTTACCGGGATGAGAAACTGTATAAGATTAAATCTACCAAAGACAATAAACCTCTTGGAGTTCTGCCGGATGAAAAAATTTTTGGCGACAAAATAAAACTTCAACCCAACGACCTGGTATTTCTTTTAACGGACGGTATTTTAGAACAGATTAATAGTAATGAGGAAGAATATGGGGAAAAGAGGTTTTCAACGGTAGTCAAAAAATCAATAGAAAAAGGCCTTGATAAATTAAAAGCGGAAGTTTTCAAGGACATTTTTGAATACCGGGGCAATCAGCCCCAGCACGATGATATGACCCTGGTGATTTTGAAGATAGAAAAAGAAGCTCTTGCCTCGCTTTAAGATTTGTTTACGGGTGGGGGAGAAGCAAGAGTATGCCCCCGCCCACATTATTGAGAGAGGTGATTTATGATAAAAGCGGATCTTCATGTGCATTCAAAGTTTTCGAAACATCCTTCGGATTGGTTTTTACAGAGACTGGGAACAGCCGAATCTTACACCGAACCAGACTTTGTCTTTGAGAGCGCTCTGGAAAGAGGAATGGACTTTGTGACGCTGACTGACCACAATACTATAGAAGGCGCGCTTTATTTAAAGCAGAAATATCCCGCTCAATTCTTTACAGGAGTGGAAAGTACAGCATACTTTCCGGAGGACGGTTGTAAAGTCCACATTCTAATCTATGGACTGGATCAGAAGCAGTTTGATGTGATCGAAAAGCTAAGAGAAAATATTTATGAACTGAGGGATTTTATCAAAAAGGAAAATTTAGCCTACTCCGTAGCGCATGCCACCTATTCGGTAAATAATAGAATAAAAGTGTCTCATCTGGAAAAACTAATTCTATTGTTTGATGTTTTTGAGGGAATGAATGGCGCCAGGAATAAAGCCCATAATGAAAGCTGGACAAAATTTCTGCATCATCTTTCTCCGCAAGATATTGAACAAATGTTTAAAAATCATAGGATTGAACCTTTCAGCGCTGATCCATGGTTGAAGGGCTTCACAGGCGGAAGCGATGATCATGCGGGACTTTTTGTTGGTAAAACCTATGCGCAGACAAATGCCAGAAGCATGGAAGAATTTCTGGAGAATCTAAAAAACAAAAAGACGATAGCAAATGGCAGAAATAATAATTTTCAATCTCTTGCTTTTACCATTTATAAAATCGCCTATGATTTTTATAAATCAAAAAGCAGGGCGGTGAACGGGCCCTTTCTAAAAGACCTGAGCGCTTATGTTTTTGAAAATAAAAATTTAAATTTGAAAAACCGTTTCAAAGTGAGCTTTTTTAAAAAGAAAGGAGAAAAATCCGTTAACCAGATGCTGGAAGATTTGTTGAAATGCTTGAAAAACATTCATCCCAGCGACATTGAAAAAAAATTGGAATTGATTTACGAAAAGGTTTCCGAAATAGTGGATGAATTTTCCCGAGGGCTTTTTCAATCGCTTTCCAAAGAAATTTTTGAGGGGGATTGGATGAAAGCACTGACCAATTTCTCTCTCTTTCTTTCCGGTATATTTCTGTCTCTTCCTTTTATTACTAGTTTTAAACATCTCTACAATAATCGAAATTTAGTGGCTTTGCTTCAGAAGTCTTTAAATAAAAAAGAGAATAAAGAAGGCAAGAAGATACTCTGGTTCACAGACACTCTCAATGATTTGAATGGTGTTTCAGTTACGCTGAAAAAAATAGGATGGATGGCGCATAAGGAAGGAAAGCCGTTTAAAATGGTAGTTTCTTTGTTGGATGAGGAAATAAACGGCGATATTCCGCCTAATTTACTGAATCTGAAAAACGTTTTTTCTTTTCAGCTTCCTTTATATCAAAATGTAAAGGTAAAAATTCCATCCCTTTTATCTGCTTTAAAGGAGATTCATGAATTTGATCCGGATGAGATTGTGATATCTACCCCTGGGCCGGTTGGATTGTTGGGCCTTTTTGTCTCAAGGCTTTTTGGAGTAAAAAATTCCGGTATTTTTCATACCGATTTTTCGATGGATGTCAAAGAAATATCAAAAGAAGAGGATCTGGCGAATCTTGTAGAAGAAGGTTTGAAATGGTTTTATAATAGCCTTGATGAAATAAAAGCTCCCACTCTGGAATATAGCGAAATTCTTTCAGAAAGGGGATACCAGAAAGATAAGATTACCGTTTTTCATCGTGGTGTGGATACGAATCATTTTTCTCCCAGGAACAGTCTTTTTGCCGAAAATTTTTCTGTTCCAAAGGGAATTTCTCTTCTTTACGTGGGGAGGATTTCTAAAGATAAAAACCTCGATTTTCTGGGCAATGTTTATGACCACTTGCTGCAAAGAGTAGAAAAGCTTAATCTTGTTTTCATAGGCGATGGGCCTTATCTGCCGGAATTAAAAGAAAGATTCCGGTTGTATCCCCGGGTTCTGTTCACCGGCCAATTAGACAACCGCAAGCTTCCGGAAGCCTATTCCTTCGCGGATATTTTTGTTTTTCCAAGCATTACGGATACTTTCGGGATGGCGGTTTTAGAAGCGCAGTCTTGCGGTCTTCCCGCTGTTGTTTCGGATAGGGGAGGGCCGAAAGAGATTATCGTCGATCAGAAAACAGGGCTGGTTGCCAGGGCTAACAATTTGAAAGACTGGGAAAATAAAATATTTTATTATATTGATATGATCCTGAATCAGATGGGGGATTATCTGGCAATCCGGAAGCAGGTAAGACAAGGGGTTCTGGATAAATATGACTGGAAAAATATTTTCCAGGAAATTTTTGATTAAATTGTTTAAATAAATTTGACAAAAATTTCAACTCATTTTAAACTAAATAGCCTTATAAGTTTTATAAGGTAGCTGATAGAGGGAAAAGGGAGTCGGTTATGAATAAAAGAAGGATTTCCTCATTCGGCTTTATGAACGTTTGTCGTAAGCTGAATGTATTATTTTGTGTTTGTCTGGATATAAAAAATATCCGGGATGTTTTGAATTGTATTTTAAATAATAATTTATTTATTATTTTTATCGAAAAACCCGCATTAATTTAATGCGGGTTTTTTTTTGCCCTGTTTTTATTAAGGTATTCAATCCTGGCCAGGAAAGAAACCAAATTTTAGGAGGAGGACCCTTATGAAAAGAATGTTTACGGTAATCGGGCTCGTGGCGGCCCTTGCGGTATTTGGCTGGTCGGAGATTAAACTGGATACCCTGATGTGGTTAGACTACGAAGTACAGATGGACTCAAACTCTATGGCCGCTGCGACCAATGTAAAATCAGGCGGCGCTTTCTACATCGGCAGAGTGTATGTGAACCTCAGGGGCGACATCGGAAAAGACCCCTTCGGCAACAAAATCAAAGGGCGCTTGACAGTGGATTTCACAAAATCCACACCCATCAAGTACGCTTTCTTTGACTATTCGATGTTAAGTGTTCTCGGTGTTGGCGATCCTCTGGTATTGAGCGCGGGCTTGCTCAAGACTTATTTCGGCAATATAAGCGACTGGGAATATCCGATCCCGGTAAAAGTTTCTACAGAAACCTATTCTCAGATAAAACCGACCGCTTCGGCTGATGCCGGCGTTTCACTCTGGGGAAAATTGCTCCCCATCGAAGGCCTGACAAAAAATCTCTTGTTCTACAATATTCAGGTTTTAAACGGTGAAGGTTACGAAAAAATCTGGAAAGCGACCGATACCACAAATGCCGATCGCCTTGCGGCAATCCTTCATGGAGCAATTATGCCGATAGACGGCATATCTCTGGGAGCTTCTTATCGCTCACAGGCCGCTAACGACAAAGGAATTGGTGAAGACGCGCTTGCTCTTTTCGCTCAGGCCAGAGACCTGAAAATCGGAGACCTGGAAATCCCTGTGGATTTCTGGTTTGAGTATATGACCCAGACCCTGACAAATGGCAAAACCGAAAAAGGCACCAATTCTACGCTTCTATCTTTTACTCTGGGTTATGGTTTGTTCGACAAATTGTTGACTCCTTATGTTCGTTACGATATAATGACCCCAAACAACTCAACGGATTTTTCCGTAAGCAACACTCAGGTTCTCTATGCCGGTTTGAACATTGCGCTGGACAAGAAAAACCTCTTTATCAAGCCGATGTTTGACTATTATTTTATGGAAGCAGGAAAGAGCACTGGCAAAATGGACATTAAACTGGAAATGGAGTACAAGTTTGGCTTCAGTGTATGGCAGTAAGAAAAATTTTTCCAGGCGGTGGTTTTCATCATCGCCTGGAATCTACAAAAATGGAGGATTTATGAATAGATTATTTGCTGTTTTATTTACAGCGTTGTTTTGTCTCACGGCATTTGCTTCCGCAAAGGATGATATAACTTTACTGGGAGCCGGGGCAACTTTCCCTTATCCTTTGTATTCCAAGATGTTTGATGCCTATTCGAAGGAGAAGGGCGTGCAGGTGAATTATCAGCCGATTGGTTCGGGTGGCGGTATTCAGCAGTTGATCAGCAAGACTGTGGATTTTGGCGGAACAGACGCGCCGATGAGTGACAAGGAGACGAAAGGCGCAAAGGGCGATGTTCTCCACATTCCCACCTGTCTGGGAGCGGTAGTAGTAACCTACAATCTGCCGGGTGACTTAAAGGTCAATTTTACTCCGGAAATCATCGGCGATATCTTTCTGGGGAAAATTACCAGATGGGATGATCCTAAAATAGCGGAAGCGAATAAAGGTTTGAATCTTCCTTCCGTAAATATTGTTGTGGCTCACCGGTCTGATGGAAGCGGAACGACTTATACTTTCAGTGAATACCTATCGGCTGTGCATCCTGAATGGAAGGCGAAAGTGGGTACTGGAAAGTCTTTGAATTGGCCTGCCGGCCTGGGCGGCAAGGGTAATGCCGGAGTGGCTGGAATAGTGAAGCAGACGCCGGGCGCCATTGGTTATGTGGAAGTCGCTTACGCGAAACAGAACAAGATGTCTTATGGAAATATTCAGAATAAAAGCGGCGCTTTTATAGAGCCGACTCTCGCTTCCATAGCGGCCGCGGCGGAAGTTGACCTTCCCGCTGACAGCAAGGTGTCATTGGTGAATACGGCCGCTCCTAAAGGATATCCGATCTGCACTTTTACCTGGATAATCCTTTACAAAGAACAAAATTACGGCGGCAGGGACGTTAAAAGGACAAAGGCTGTGGTTGACTTGATCTGGTGGGTGACTCACGAAGGCCAGAAATACAATGAAACTCTGGACTATGGAGTTCTTTCGGAAAAAGCGGTAAAAGTGTCGGAAACTATTTTAAAATCGGCGGTATATGATGGGAAAGCAATTTTCAAATAAGAATCAATCAACGATCGGGAAAACAAGGGGCAGATTGTCTGCCCCGGTTTCCCCATTAAATGACAAAATTTTTAAGGGATTATTAATCCTCGCTATTATACTGGTTTGCTTTTTATTGGCGGGAATGCTTTTTAGTCTTTTTACTTCTTCTGTTCCTTCTATCCGGGAGTTCGGGATTCATTTCTTTACCGGTTCTACATGGGACCCTGTTTCCGGCGAGTTCGGGGTGCTTCCGTTTATTGTTGGGACATTATTGACTTCGCTCCTCGCGCTTTTAATCTCGATACCGTTTTCTTTTGCCATCGCTTTATTTCTGGGCGAGTATTTTAATTCGGGTTTTTTAGCGACTATTTTAAATTCAGCGATGGAATTGTTGGCCGGTATCCCTTCTATCATTTATGGTATGTGGGGATTTTTTGTTTTAGCCCCGCTGATCCGGTCTTTAGAAACAGCTCTGGGAGTTGTTCCTTACGGAGTGGGGGTTTTTACCGCCTCGCTGGTTCTGGCATTGATGATTATTCCTTATACAGCTTCACTTGCCCGGGAGGTGATCGGGCTGGTTCCCCATGAGCTGAAGGAAGCGGCTTATTCTCTGGGTGCGACGCGCTATGAGACAGTGAAAAAAGTGATTCTGCCTTATTCCAGCTCAGGGGTATTAGCAGGGGTGCTTTTGTCCTTCGGCAGGGCTCTGGGCGAAACGATGGCGGTCACTATGCTCATTGGGAACTCTTATTTTATTCCAAAGGGTATTTTTGACACAGGCAACACGATAGCCAGCGTGATCGCGAACGAATTTACCGAGGCGACCGGGGAGATATATCTCTCTTCACTGATACAAATGGGATTGGTGCTGTTTTTAATAACGGTTTGTTTCGGCGTATTGGGACGCTTTATCATTAATAAAATGAGCCTGGAGGAGTAAAGGGCAAATTAGCCTTACCTCTGTCCTTTGCGGCGGAGAGACAACCCCCTGGCCCCCTTTGTTAAGGGGGAATCTTCCGTCCCTCGCCCATTCCCCCTTAACAAAGGGGGCCAGGGGGTTGTAACCCGCAAGCGTAGCTTGCGGAAGACTCAGCGACGTGGATGGAAGACTCAGCGACGTGGATGGAAGACTCAGCGACGTGGATGGAAGACTCAGCGACGTGGATGGAAGACTCAGCGAC
>JAGVOW010000073.1 GCA_020052515.1 Brevinematales bacterium
AGACCGGAGTGGCAAAGAGCAGGTAAAATCAGTAAACTCGACGACCGGTTCCCGAGTTTACCGCTCCTCGCTAAACAGCACTATCGAGGGAACCCCTAGCCCCTCTTTAAAAAGGGGAAATTGCAATTTTCTAAAACATTTGTTATAATAATGGCAATTTGTAGGAGTTAATTTTATGGGTTTTTCTTGCGGAATTGTCGGCCTTCCTAATGTCGGCAAATCTACGCTTTTTAACGCTTTAACAAAGGCAAATGTAGCCAGTTCCAACTATCCATTCTGCACCATTGACCCGAATGTCGGCATTGTCAATGTGCCCGACGCGCGGCTGGAAGCGCTTGCCGCTTTAGTCAGCGCTAAAAAAATCACTTCGACAACAGTGGAATTTGTGGATATTGCCGGATTGGTAAAAGGCGCGAGTCAGGGCGAAGGCCTGGGAAATCAGTTTTTGTCCAATATCCGCAATGTGGACGCGATTGTTCAGGTAGTCCGGCTTTTTGAGGATAAAAATGTGATCCACATCGGCGAAGTCGATCCTGTTCGGGATATTGAAATTATTAATATGGAATTGATTTTCAAAGACCTGGAAACAGTGGAAGGTATATTAACAAAAAAAGAAAAGCTGGCAAAAACCGGCAATAAAGAGGCTCAGTCTGAAGCTGCTGTATTAGAAAAGCTGAAAAAAGGGCTGGGAGAAGAAAAACTCATTAAAAACATTCCCCTTTCTCCTGAGGAAAAGAAATTGATCCAGCCTTACCAATTTTTGACGGAAAAGGAATTGTTGATCGTCGCGAATGTGAGCGAAGATGAGGTAAAAAATTATCAGGGCAATTTGCTATACCAGAAGCTCTTGAAGAAAGCCCAGGATATTCAAGCGGATGTATTGGTTCTGGCTGCCAAGATTGAACAGGAAATCTCTGAGTTGGATTCAAACGATGCTAAAGAATATTTGAAAGAATTGGGTTTATCACAAAGCGGCCTGGAAAGACTGATTATGGAAGGGTATAAATTATTGGGCCTAATCACTTTTTTCACAGCGGGCGAAAAGGAAACACGGGCATGGACGCTCAGAAAAGGGTCCAGGGCGCCTCAAGCGGCCGGAGTCATTCACACCGATATGGAAAGAGGCTTTATCCGTGCGGAAATCGCTTCTTACGAAGATTTTACCCGGGAAAAATCCTGGAACGCTTTAAAAGATAAGGGTTTAATAAGGATAGAAGGAAAGGACTACGAAATCAAGGATGGCGATGTGATCATCGTCCGATTCAGCGTTTAAAAAAATTTTTAAATTTATTTCTCTATCGGAAGTTCATTGATCTCCCACTCCCGGATCCCGCCGAAGATGTGATAGGCTTCCCTGAATTGCATTTGATTCATCATATCGAGGGCTTGCTTGGACCGATTGGCAGTGCGGCAATAAAGAAGATAAGTCTTGTTTTTATCCTTTTTCTCCAGAATCGATTTGAAATCAGGCGACCCGATATTGATATTTATTGCTTGAGGAATATGCGCATCGGCAAACTCCTCCGATGTCCGCACATCAATAATCTCAAAATCCGGATTATTCGCATTTTCCTTTATTAAATCATAAGCCTTTTGGGCATCCAAATTCTGATTCGCTTTACTCCGCTCCATCATTAACGTTTTGCCCTGGCAGGAATAAAACAATAATACTGTTAATAAACAAAGAAAAAGACTCGCTTTCCGCATAAAACCTTCCTTCATCACTCCCCCCCCCCTTTTTTAAAAGGCAGGATGTCGATAAATTGAAAAATATAGCCGCAAGCTTTAGCTTGCGTTTGAGTTGCGCAGGCTAAAGCCCGCGACTACATCAAGAAAACCAATTTATCCACATCCTGAAGGGGGATGGGGGAATTTCATTAACGAAATTTTACAAAGAATCTGGATTTATTGCAAATTTCTGTTTTCATCCCTTGAGAAAAAAGAAAAAAAGTGTTATAATTTCCTACTTTTGAATTTCAAGGATTTCTAAATGTCTACCTTTAAAAAAACACCCCTTTTTGAAGAACATCAAAAGCTCCATGCGCAGATGGCCCCTTTTGGAAGCTGGGAAATGCCAATTCAATACGAAAGTATTTTAGCCGAGCACAAGCATTGCCGGGAAGCTGTGAGCGTTTTTGATATCTGCCACATGGGCGAGTTTTATTTTCAGGGCGACCTTCAAAAAACCCGTTTAAACCAATTAACCAGCATGGAACTCTCTAAAATTCCGGAAGGCCGCTGTAAATACGGGTTTTTCTTGAGCGAAAAGGGTACGATTCACGACGACTGCATTATTTACAGGCTTTCTAACAATGAATTGATGATTGTCGTCAATTCTGAAACGACTGAAATGGATTTTGCTTTATTGAAGGCCTTTTCGGGAACGGAAGAAACCCTGCAGGACATCTCTTATGAAACCGCGAAACTGGATATTCAAGGGCCGCTTTCCCGGGATATTCTATCAGAGCGGCTGGAAAAGAAAATCGCGGAATTGCCCTACTTCGGCTTTCAGAAGATGGAACTCTTTGGTGTACAGGCAATTGTCAGCCGCACCGGCTACACAGGCGAGTTGGGCTATGAGATTTACCTGCACCGCGATAAAATTTTTGAGCTCTGGAATTTATTGCTTTCCCAGAAAGAAGTAAAACCCGCCGGCTTAGGCGCGCGGGATATTCTGCGTTTAGAAATGGGCTATTGTCTCTATGGAAGCGATATCGATGAAAAAACCACGCCTATCGAAGCCGGCCTGGGAGTTTTTCTGGACTGGAACAAGGAGTTTTTGGGCAAACAGGCACTTTTGACGCAAAAAAAACATGGTGTTACGCAAGCACGCGTTGGATTTAAAAGCCTCTCCCGCCGAGCGCCGAGAAGCCATTATCAAATTTTCGCTGATGGAATGGATGTTGGACAGGTTACCAGCGGTGCTTTTTCGCCCATGCTGTCTTCTGGAATCGGAATGGGCTATGTGAATCCAGAATTTTCTCAGATAGGAACAAGGCTATTGCTCAAGCAGGACAATATTGAAATAGAAACAGAAGTGACAGAACTGCCCTTTTATAAAGGCGGATCGCTGAGAAAATAGCTAACTTACTTTGGAGGAACCTATGGAAATCTATTTTACTAAAGAACACGAGTGGGTCAAGATTGAAGACAATACCGGAACTATCGGTATTACGGCTTACGCGGCGCATCAATTGGGTGACATCACTTTTGTGGAACTTCCGAAAATCGGCAAGGTTGTCAAAAAAGGCGGCGTGTTTTCTACCATTGAGTCTGTTAAAGCCGCGAGCGATATTTACGCGCCAATGTCGGGAAAAGTCATTGAAGCCAACAAAGAATTAGACACCGCGCCGCAGATTGTGAATGATAAAGCCGAATCTGACGGCTGGATAGCAAAAATTGAGCTTTCTGATAGCTCAGAAAAAAACGGCCTGATGAATCAAGCGCTGTACGAAGAGTATTTGAAAGAGAATAGCTAAAAGGAGGTTTCATTTGGGACGGTTTATTATCCGGCATGGCGGAATTATTTTCCTCAATTTAATTTCAGTGTTCAATTTTACTTTAATGACTTTGTCAAAGAAATACAATGTCTATCCGACATTTTTGTTTATTCTGCTAATTGATGTCTTGTATATTTTAGCAAGCACGAGAAAAGTACCGGAGGGAAAATAGTATGTTTAAACAAGAAGTAGAAATTTTCTCGATAGTCCTGAATATTCTTTGCTGGGTTCATTGTTATTTTTACTCCGGTAAGAAAATATCAAAAGTTTTTGTTTTTTTTGGCGGCGCGATGTTCCTGGGAGGAATCACTGAAGCTGTTTCCATCATTCTCACCGGAAGCTATAATTATCCTGGGTTTAGATGGTATATAGGGCCTGTACCAATATTCATCGCCCTTGGCTGGGGGGCGACTTTTTATATCACCTATCATTTAGCCAATCACTTAACAAAAGGCTTCGAAAAAACCAGGTACTATTTTTTGACATACGGATTGGTAGCCGGATTGCTGGGCATGGCAATGGACTTGAACTTCGACCCTGTTTCCGTTTCCCTCAATTGGTGGGATTGGAAAAACGGCAGTCCCTACTTCGGCGTACCCATCGCGAATTTTGTTGGGTGGTTTTTCTTTTGCTGCGGTTTCTGCATGGCTTACAAAATTGTTGAGTCTTTATCCTGGAAAACATGGAAGAAAGCAATTCTATTCTTTTTGCTTTTAATACCGGTCTTTATAGTAACGTCATTATCAGCCATGCCATTTTTAAAATAAAGGTTGTGACGTATTATGAATAAATGGCTTATTTTGGTTTCGATTTTACCCCTTATCCTTCTTTGTTTTCTGCTCCCCCCGACATGTCAAAAGAACTATGTGATTTTTCCGGGAAATCCGGAGTTTGACATCTCAACGCAAAGTGACAGTGTAAACAACGGAAATTCAAAAATTACTGCCTTTTCAAACGATCAAAACGGCATCTTTTTTCAATATGTATTGAAAAAAGGCTTTGCTTACCCCTACTGTAGTTTAATATTGAAAACAAAAAATCCAGAAGGAATGGATAGTTCGCGATTTAATACATTCATAATTGAAGTGAAAAAAAAGTCTCCTCCAGGCTTAGAAATTAGAATAAAGCTATTTATTCCAGGTTTTAGTACAATTTCTGATCCTATGACCTACCGGATTATGGCTCAACTTATCAACACCTCTAACACCTGGCAAAAACACCAGGTACAGCGAAAAAATTTTTCTACTCCTTCCTGGTGGTATAACTATCTCAAAATGCCTTATAACAGTTTAAAGACGCCAGATTACCGTTATTTTGCAGGTATTGAACTGGTAAACGAAGAAAAAGACAGCTTAGACATAACGAATGTCCTCGAAATTAGAAAAATATCTTTCGAAAGGGATTATACTTCTTTTTACTACCTGCTTTCTTCAGGCATAATCGCCTATCTCATTCTTTCTATTGGAATTTGGATATATTTTAAACGAAGAAAGAAATCCGCACCGAATAAAAATCTATTTTCCTCCCCACAGCACTTAGAGTTAGAAAACCATGCCGACGCGGAAGCAAAGAAAGTTTTTGATTTTATTTTAAAAAACTATCAAGACCCGGAGCTATCACTTTCCAAAATCAATCTGGAAACCGGAATCCCGGAATATAAAATATCCAGAATTGTTCAGAAATTCTGCGATATGCCTTTTAAAAATTGCCTCAATCAACTTAGAATCAAAGAAGCGAAACATCTGCTGGAAAATACAGATTATCAAATCACTGAAATAGCCTTTGCCGTCGGTTACAACGACTCCGGTCATTTCACCCGTATTTTCAAAGAATATGAAAAGATCACGCCAAAAGAATACCAGAAAAAACACGGCCAGAAAAACTGACTTTTCGGAAAATGCCTCTTTATTTTTGGGAAATGCCTGCTTTTTAAAAGAAAATGCCAGGACTTTTTACTTATTTTGCTTTATAATTTATATAAAGCACTGGAGAAAGTTTTGCCAAAACTAAGGCAAAGAGGTTTCTTATGAAAAGAATATTATTAAGTTTTTTACTATTGTTTTCATGTGGAATTAATTATCCTGAGAGTTCTTCCAGGAGCTCTATAGATCCTGATAACGCTTTTACAGTCAGAAAAAATTACCACGCAAGACTGGAGCTTCAGGATAAAGTTTATCATGGGGCGGGGCAAGATATATCCGGTTTCCGGAATTATTATACTTTGATGAACGAAGGTAAAAAACCACTGATTTATATATATTATACGGGGTTGAAATGGGTGGAGGCAAATTGCCTGTTAGAACTCAAAGGACAGTTGGAATATTATGAAACAAACTTTGGCAATTATATTATTCCGCAAATCGGGTTATCCATGACGGTTGACGGATCGCCTCAGTATCATTATGAACAGGATGTCGCGGCGGGGCTTTATGATAAGCAGATAGATATTTTATGCGATGAAATCGAAGGATTGGGACATCCGGTATTGGTCAGAATCGGTTATGAATTCAACGGATTCTGGAACGGGTATCTTTCAAATACTTACAAGCTCGCGTACCAGAGAATCACGGACGCTTTCCGGGCCCGGAATCTGGAAGCGGCGACAATCTGGTGCGTTGGGCTTCCAGGGTCTTCTTATATGGAATTTTATCCGGGGGACAGCTATGTTGACTGGTGGGGAATTGATTTATTCGCGGTTTCCGATTTCAACCATGACGCGGAGTTATTTGTTTCCAATGCCGACGCACATGGCAAACCGGTGATCATCGGCGAATCAACGCCGAAGAGTATCGGCGTCCTGGATGGCGAATCGGACTGGAACGCATGGTTTGTGCCGTATTTTTCGTTCATTCAAACCGGCCGAACTGTCAAAGCGTTTTGTTATATCAATTGGAACTGGGCGAATTATCCGCAATGGTCTGATTGGGGCGACGCGAGGCTGGAGCAGAATTCAACCGTGGCGGGGCATTATAAAAACAGGGTCAACTCGGTGCTGTTTCAGCATGGAACGACGGAAAAAGGGCTGAGGAAGGCCTTCGGAATAAATGATGAAACTCCGCCTTCGGCCGCAACTGGCCTTATAGCCGTACTTTCAAACAACAATCAGGTACTACTCCGATGGGACGCGGCTTCGGACGGACAGGGCATTCTCCGTTATGAGGTATACAATAACAGCAACAAGATCAGAAATACAACGCGGACAAATTATAGCGACTGTGCTCTCAAAGCTGGGGACAGCGCTTCCTACTCGATAAAGGCCGTAGATATCGGCGGAAATAAAAGCGGTTTTTCAACACCGGCGTCATTAACAATCCCCAATACCATAGAAAAAGCCTTTAATGGAGAATTTGATCTAGGAAAGGATTATTGGGGCTTTTCAACTTTTGAAGGGGGCAGCGGAATATTTACTAATGACTCAACATCAAAATTAAACGGAGTGAATTCCGCCAAAATCATTATAACAAACTCCACCGGAATCAATTGGCATATCCAATTGTCTCAACCGTTCGCTTCTCATGCCGGTATGAGATACATAGTCACCTTTAAAATAGCCTCGCTTTTTCCATCGTTTATAGACGTTTTTCTCCAACAAAGGCATGACCCTTATAGTTACATTCTGGCACAAACCCTTGCAGTCAGCGCAACACCCCAGACTTTTGTGTTTACAAATTCATCCGCTTCTCAGGAGGATAATATGGGATTGTCTTTTATGATGGGAAACTGCTCAACGAATACAATCTGGATTGACAGCGTTAGTTTGAAGGAAGAAAAATTATGAAACAGAAAAAAAAATTTTTGACCCTGGTTTTCCTGATAACTCTTGTCAGTTGTTCCGAGAATCTTTCCAGCCAGACTGCAAAAAATAATAATGGAACCGTCGACCCCCTGCCGATCATACCGGTGAATTTTCAGACGGCAAACTCCAACGCCAGTCCAGCGGCAAAAGCCGTTCTTTCTTACCTGGCGGGAATTACATTTGCTCCAAATCCGGGTTTTCATGGAGTCATAGCGGGTCAGAACTGCTACCATGGCGATGAAATTTCCGGCAGCAATCCTAATAATGGCTTTACCAACCTGGTGGTGGATTTGTATAATAAAACCGGCAAATGGCCGGGAATCATTGGCGTCGATTATGAATACATGCAGATTTTCAGCCCTGCTCAACTTTCCAATTGTAATAAAGTACTGATTGACTACTGGAAAAAGGGCGGGCTTATTACCATTAATATGTCTCCCCAGAATCCATGGTCTTATGATGAAACAACCAATCCCGGCGATTACAACGGGACCCGCATTTTAACCAATGTCATTCTGGAAGACCTTCTCAATCCCGCAAAACCGGTTTACTTTGCCTGGAGAAGAAAACTGGACCGGCTGGCAAACGCTCTCACCCAACTTCGCGACGCGGGTGTGGTAGTTCTCTGGCGGCCTATGCAGGAAATGAACGGCGGCTGGTTCTGGTGGGGAATCGACCCTACAACTGACCCGACGCGCTATATCAACCTCTGGCAGGATATGTTTAATTACTTCACTACTACAAAAAACCTTACCAATCTCCTCTGGGTTTATTCGCCGGTGTGCAGCAGTAAAGAAGGCTGGTGGAAACCGGTCGACTGGGCTTATCCCGGCAGCAACTATGTGGATATTATCGCTGGGACTTCTTACAATGATACTCTTTTAATTGAAGACTATACAAAATATCTCTCTATGGGCAAACCGGTCGGTATGGGCGAGTTAGGACCAGGCGCTTATGGACAGCCGTCATTAACGGGAACTTTTGACGACCGGAAGTATGTTAATCGCTTTCGGAGTAATTATCCCCGTATTGCCTATTGGGTCAGCTGGCACGATTGGACCGAATGGCCATCGACAAATGTCCATCTTTCTCTTGTCGGCAATGCCAATGCCAGCGTGCTGATGAATGATCCGGGAGTTATTACGCTTGACGCTTTGAAAGAAACCGCGGCTTTATCCAATTGTCATTAGGTATTAGAAACAGGAGGATACTGTGAAACAGGTTTATTTTGTTTTGACCCTCTTTTTTTACTCTCTTAT
>JAGVOW010000013.1 GCA_020052515.1 Brevinematales bacterium
CCTTCCGCTTGAGGACCACCAGATCTTGATCCGCCTGATGGAAGCCGCTTTGAACAATCATTAAAGGCGGATTGTCCAAAAGGCATTTCAGGTTTAATAAAAAAGCTTGTGAAGTTTCTTGAAAGACTCAATAAACTTTTTCTTCGCGGTGTTCCATGGAATATTGTAAAATTCGGACCATTTTTCACTGACGGAAAAAAAGACGATCAGAGGGACCGTTGTTGAGAAAAACATCTGCAATAGAAATAGCGCTTTGTCACTGGCATCTCTGCCTACTTCCTTAAGCTTTTCTATGGCTTTTTGATAAATCGGGTCCAGAAGCTCAAATAGAAAAGTATTATCTGTTCCCATTTTTAGGCCTTCAATGGTGATAATACGAAGAATATTCTTTTTAGCTTCTACAAATTCTATAATACGGTCAAAAAAGCGGTCAATGTCTTTATCCTCAAAGGATGAAAAATCCTTAAAAAGGCTTTCAACATTATGAGAAGTTTCCTGTATATAATTACGGATCAACTCCTTCAATAGAATCTCTTTGCTTCCAAAATAATAATACAAAAGAGCTTTATTAACGCCTGCCCGCCTGGCAATTTCATCCACACGCGCGCCGTCATATCCTTTTTCAGCAAATTCAATTTCAGCCGCTTCTAAAATTTTGAGTTGAGAGGTATCAGCTTTCATCATTTCCTCACCAAATTACCCAGAAGTTAATTTTAATATAACATTCATTAACTATTCTGTCAATTTAGTTGGCAGGCTAATTGAGGGATTTATGCCTTCATTTCCTTCAACTGTTCAATGGCTTTCTGGTCATCAATGATCGTTTCGATCCATCTTTTTTCTTCCTTTTCCAGATTGATTTGAAGGGGGTATTTCAGAGGTTCTCCGTTTGGTGTAGTGTAGATTTTAACGGAAGGCTTCAATGTTTCTACATTTGATAGCTGAACAATTTCAGCTGTTTCATTTGTGTTTAGTTGAACATAATCGCCGATAGAAAAAAGGGCTTTGTCTACAAGATAGGGGGGCATTTTGTTGATAAATTTAATCGCGAAGCGCGGGTTAAATTTGGAAACCATATTTTTCCGGATCATCATAAACGCTTTCCAGAAAGCGAATTTTTGCCGGTAGATTTTATTGGTGGTGATTGCTTCATAGAAATCGCAGATAGAAACAATTTGCGCCATATAATCAATTTTTTCGTTGGGAACCCCCAGCGGATAGCCCTGTCCGTCATAGCATTCATGGTGCATCAGCGCGACTTTCAGTATGGGTTCCGGAAACTTGGATTGGCTTTTTAAGATATTGTAGCCGTAAATAGGGTGCTTTTTAATAATATCAAATTCTTCGGCGGTTAATGGATCTTTTTTGTTAAGTATTTCCTTTGGTACTAAAATTTTTCCTATATCATGGAGCAAGGCGGCTATGCCGATCATTTTAGTTTGTTCCCGTCTCCAATCCAGCAGTTTGCCGAAAAGGACCGCTATCATCGCAACATTAACGGAGTGAACATACGTTTGCTCATCGTAATCCATGATTTCAATTAGATTGAGAAGGGCGCCTTTTTCCGCTTTAGCTACCATCGTAATGAACTGTTCTACCGTTTCTTCAATCTCTTTCTCAGGAAGAGGTGTTTTTTTGATAGCGGCATAGCCGATGTCTTCTGATACGGCAAAAGCTTTCTCTAAAACCTGCTGTGTCATCATAGGATTCTTTTGTGTTTCGGAGGCCAAAAGAGGCCTATTGTAAAAAACTTTTTTTATATTTTTTGACTGGACTGTTTTTAATACTTCGTCAGTCAGAGGCTGTCCGGCAGGGAAAAGAATAGTTCCGTCTTCCGAATAGAGGTCGCCTTTGAGCATCATCCCGGTGTAAAGACAGTTGGTGAACAGCTCGACTTTAGAAAATTGTAATTCATTCTCCATAAAAGCCTTCCATATTATCCTTTTTCTTCTGAAAAAAATCAAGTGAAACTTTGTTTATTTGATTTTCTTTGAGACTTCCTGTAGAATATGATTAAGCGTTTTAAAAAACTGTTCATTATTTATTAAGGAAGAAGATATGCTTCGGGATTTGGTTTTACAAAACAGAAGCTACCGAAGATTTTACAACGAGTTTTTTATTGATTTATCCATTCTAAAAGAATTGGCCAATCTGGCGCGTTTATCTCCTTCTACGCGGAATCTTCAGCCGTTGAAGTACCTTATTTTTAATGAAAAGGAAAAAAATGCCTTGATTTTTCCCACCCTTCATTGGGCCGGTTATTTAAAGCAAGGCGGAATTGAGATAGCGGAAGAAGAAAGGCCTTCAGCTTATATCATTATGCTCGGAGATGTAGAAATCTGTCCTCACTTTAATGTAGATTCCGGTATTGCGTCTCAAAGTATTCTTTTAGGAGCTTGTGAAAAAGGCCTTGGTGGATGCCTCATTGCTACTATTGAGCATGAAAGACTGAAAAAAAGTTTGGGAATTTCTGACCGATATGAGACCCTTTTAGTCATTGCCCTGGGTAAACCTAAAGAGACGGTTGTAATTGAGCCGATGCAAAACGAGAACGTCAAGTACTGGAGAGATGAAAAGCAGATTCACCATGTTCCTAAAAGATCGCTGGATGAGATCATATTGAATGGATGAAACAGATGAAAGTCAAAATAAAAAAACTGAATAAGCATGCGCAAATCCCTGCGTACAAAACACTCCACAGCGCCGGAGCCGATATTTTTGCCTGTTTAGATCAAGAGCTTATCTTAAAAGCAGGGGAGATTCAGTTAGTTCCTACCGGATTTTCATTAGAAATCCCGGAAGGTTATGAAGTTCAAATCCGTCCGAGAAGCGGCATGGCGATTTCAGGGATTTCTATTCCAAACGCCCCCGGCACGATTGACGCCGATTACCGGGGCGAAGTGAAGATTATTTTAATTAATCTTGGGAAAAATGATTTTACGATTAAAAATGGCGACCGGATCGCTCAGATGGTATTGGCAAAAGTAGAGAAAGCGGAGTTTGCTGTAGAGGAAGAATTGTCGGAAACCGGGCGCGGAAGCGGTGGTTTTGGAAGCACAGGCAGGAGGTAAAAACGTTATGCCGCATTATGATTATCAATGTAAAGGCTGCGGTAAAATTTTTGAGGAATTTCAAAAAATTACGGAAAAACCATTGGAAAATTGCGTTGAATGCGGCGGTAGTTTGAAGCGCTTGATCGGCGGGGGCGGCGGTATTATTTTTAAAGGGAGCGGTTTTTATAAAACGGATTACGCGAAGCCTTCAGCCGCCTGTGGAAATGATACTCCGGCCTGCGCTTCATGTCCCGCGAAATCAGCCGCTGAGTGAAAAATGAAAGCCATTGATGAAGCTATTTTTAAAGAAAAATTCAGGGAACAATTGATCCATGCTAATTTTCAGTTGAGAGAAGACGTGCGGGTTTATTTCAAAAATCTGCGGGAGCGGGTGTCTCAGAAACAGCAAAAGATCGTGGATATTTTCATTGAAAATAGCGAAATAGCTTTTCGCGAAAAGAGGGCGCTTTGTCAGGATACAGGGTATGTTCAGGTCTTTGTCCGGATCGGCAATCGGGCCAGAATCGATTTTGATTTAGAGAAGGCAATTAATCTTTCGGTAAAAGAGGTTTATCAAGATTGCGGTTTGCGGAAGTCTCTTGCATACCCGCTTTCCAGGCAAAATACCAGCGGCAATACGCCGGCCTTTATCGATTATGAATTTTGCGAAGGGGAAAACCTTGAAGTTTTTATTATGCTCAAAGGCGGCGGGTCGGAAAACGCGACAAAGGCCGAATTGCTCTTGCCTACAGCCTCCCTTGAAGAGATAGAAAGCTGGGTAGTAAAAATGGTAGAAAAAATAGGGGCCAGGGCTTGCCCGCCTTATTTGATTAGTGTAGGTATAGGCGGCAATCTGGGAAAGGCGCTTTATTATTCAAAGAAGATGCTCCTGGAAGGCATAGATGAAGGCGGAATGGATGAGGAAGAAAAATCTTTATCTGAAAACCTTCTAAAAAAAATCAACGCTCTCCCGATCGGGTTTCAGGGTTTACAATTCGGCGAAACCGCGATGAGCGTGAAGGTCAGGATGATTCCCTGTCATATTGCCACGCTGCCTATCGCTTTGTCTATCGGCTGTAATTCGGTAAGACAGGGGCGTTTTATATTTTAACGGAGGAATTATGCAGGCGATTGTTTTAGCCGGCGGAATGGGGCGCCAGATTAAATTAGAATTGGGCAATATTCCAAAACCCATGGCTGTGGTAAACGGAAGGCCTTTCCTGGAATTTGTCTTATTGTTTTTGAAGAAAAATGGGATTGAAGATATTATTGTTTCTTGCGGCTATATGCGCCCGGTGATAGAAAGCTACTTTGAAAGCGGTAAGGAATGGGGAGTGAAAATCCGTTACACGGATGAAGATTTTCTGCGGGGGACTGCTGGAAGTGTTAAATTAGCTGAAGATTTGATTGAAGAGGATCATTTCTTAGTAGTGAATGGCGATACGTTTCATGATATTCCGGTTTATGAATTGCTAGAAGCCCACCTGCGTTTTGATACTTTTGTTACCATGGCTTTGAAGGAAAGCCTGAATCCTGAGAAATACGGCGCGGTAGAGCTCCTGGAAAACCAGCAGGTTTTGCGTTTCTTAGGAAGAGGGCACAAGGATTATGCCAGATTGGTAAACACAGGAATTTATGTTTTTAATAAAGAGGTTTTAAAGTTCATTCAACCCAATGAAAGTATATCTTTAGAAAAGGATATTTTTCCTTTATTGACAAAATTGGGAAAGCTTTATGGTTACGTCTGCAACGACTATTTCCTCGATATTGAAGTGCCTGAGAATTATGAGACGATCAAGAAGAAGCTCAAAGAATTGGCGGAATAGACGATAAACGCACAATAGGCGATGATAATTATCATCGCCTATTGTGCGTTGCCTAAGCCTTAAACAGCTCTTCTATATCTTCCCAGCGCATGTTTTTCACGAAATTCTGGCTCGAAGAAACCAGGTTTTCAAATATGTCTTTTTTGTGGGATTGCAGTTTTATTATTTTTTCTTCAATAGTGCCTTTCGTGAGAAGGCGGTAAACATGGACAACATTTTTCTGGCCTATCCGGTGCACGCGGTCAATGGCCTGGTTTTCAACAGCCGGGTTCCACCATGGATCAAAAAGTATCACCGAATCCGCCCCAATGAGATTCAGCCCAATGCCGCCGGCTTTGAGGGAAACCAGAAAAACAGGCACATCGGAATCGTTAAAGCGCTGAACCAATTCCACGCGGTTTTTTGTCTGCCCATCAATGTAAAAGTACTCAATCTTTTCCTTGAGAAGCTCCCTGCGGATGATTTTAAGCATCCCAACAAACTGGCTGAAAACCACCACTCGATGGCCGCTGTCAATCGATTCATAAAGAAGCTCTAAGAAAGCTTTCATCTTGATGGAGGCCTCCTCCTGGCCTTCCCATTCCGGATAAAGCAGAGCAGGATGGAGGCAAAGCTGTCGTAGTTTCGTGAGGGCGGCCAGAAACTCAATGGCGGTTTTTTCAAGCCCCTTTACCTGGACTGTCTCGAAATAATGGTTCTTGATCCGGGAAAGGGTCTCTAAATACAGGGCTTTTTGCTTTTCAGTCATTTCCAGTTCAATATTCTGCTCAATTTTTGGGGGAAGTTCTTTCAAAACATTGGCCTTTGTCCTTCTCAGAATAAACGGTTTTACAGCTGTTTTTAGTTTATCCATTGCCTTATTTCTTTCCTGAATATCAAAGGATTGGAGAGGATTTTCTATCTGTTTTTTAAAATGGGCATGGTTTCCCAGAAAGTCCGGCATCACAAAATCAAAGATCGACCAGAGCTCGCCAATATTATTTTCAATGGGCGTGCCCGTAATGGCGATCCGGTTGAAAGCCTTGACCTTCTTAACTCCCTGGGTTCTTTTCGCGTCTTTATTCTTAATGTGCTGAGCCTCATCCAGGATACAGTACTGAAAAACAATGTCTTGATAATCTTCCTCATCTAATGAAACCGCCTGGTAAGAAGTGAGAGCAATATCATAGTTTATAATAGTTTTTATTTTTTTCTTCCGCTCGTTTTTGTTCCCATCAATGATAAGGAAAGAAAATTCCACGCCAAAAAATTTGTGGATCTCAGCAGCCCAGTTGTAAAGGAGCGCGGGCGGGCAGACAATCAAAAAGGCGCCTTTCTCCCGAATAGTCCGCAAAAAGGTCAAAACTTGAATAGTTTTTCCCAGGCCCATTTCATCGGCCAGAATCCCGCCAAATCCAGTCCGATGGAGAAAAGATAGCCAATAAACGCCTGTTTTTTGATAATCGCGTAAAATTTTCCCTAAATGATCCGGAATTTCGACTTTTTGAAGGGCTTTTTTGGATAAAGTGATCGCTTTTATTTCTTCTTCAAATTTTTTCAGTTTTTGAGGGAATAAAAATTTTATTTCTTTTCCCAGCATAAAAGGTATTTGATGTTTAGCAATATAATATTTTTCCTGTTCCTTTTTGAAACGGATCTGGCTTAAATAGTCTTTCAGGGCTTCTATTTCATCCTCGCTAACGCTGATCATTTCTTTATCTCTCTGGATGAAACTGTTCTTTAACAAATGCAGGACTTCATTTAATGTGAGAGTGATATCCTGGATTTTGTAATGAAAACGGACCTCCAGCCAATCAATAGAAACAGACCTGTTAACATCAGGGGGCAAAAACTCTATTTCTTTTTTATCAAAATCCCCATGGATAAACCGGAATTCAGAATCCCGTGAACGGATTTCCACATAAGGAGACACGACCGGCAGAAATTTTTGAAAGAGCGATTCTCCGTCACGGGTAATAATCTTATTTCTATCAAACTCCTTTAAAAATTCAAAAAAGTGGCTTTCCAGAGCCTGAATCAAATCAGAAATTTTTCCATAAAATGGTGAATCTGCCCGGCAGGTAATAATAATCTCCGGTTTAAACGGAATGTGAATGTCTTCCCTTAAAAGAAGCGACTTTCTCATTTCTTTGAAGTCAAAAGGGTACTCTACCTGTCTCTCGCCATAAAGAAATTCAAAGTAAGCCTGTATCTCAAAATTGTCTTTTTCCGGGCGGCTAAAATAAAACACAATTTTCTCATTTTCAAATTCCTTGAGCTCTGGAATAAAAATGAATTTTTTGAGCTGTTCTGAAGGATTTTTTTGATTAAAGAGCGCGTTTTTTATTTCATAATCCGCGTAAACCGCTCCCTTTTCAAAAATTTCCCGCAGAAGATGGCGGTCTAGAAAAGAAAAAAGCGGCTGGATGTGTTGATGGTTCAATACAAAATCCTGTGAATCGCCCTGCAGTAAATAAATTCCGTCCTTTTTTTTCAAGCTGAGTTCACTGGTCTCGGGATGAAAGTCTACTTCTAATGAATAATAATTTTCCAAAAAAGAAAGCCTCTGCTTTTTTTCTAATAGAAAAATTTCCGGCTGGAAAGAAATTGTTTTTTCAAAAAACAAATTTTCCACAGGAGGCGTTATTCTGAGAGAAAAAGGATCTTCTTTCCCCAGCACATTCAACTGATAGTTTTTAAAAAGGGTAAGAAAATTTCTCACCGGGTAGGGTAAAGAGGAAAAATCCAGGAGAGCGTCTATGCCAAATCCTGCTGGAATGGCGGCTTCGGTTAAAAATTGCTCTACCAGAAAGTTTTTTGGCTGGACGAGCAGCTTGATTTCCTTAATCCAATTTTCCTGAGTATAAAAATAAATTTGAGCGGTAAAATAATGGTCATATTTCTTCAAAATTGTCCCCCAGGCCCTTTTTATAGCAACCTATATTATAAGCGGATTAAATGCTTTTTGCAAAAGTCGAATTGCTTTATTTTTACTTATAAAAATGTTATAATGAATAAGCTTACAGATGCGGCTGCATCAGAATTATTGAAAACAATTAATTTATTGACAACCTCCCTCCCAGGAGGGGAGATATAACTTTTGAGGGGATGTAATATGGCGCAGGAAAAAGAATATACAGCCCAATCGATTGTGGCGTTAAATTATCCGGATGGAGTTAGAAAAAGGCCGGATATGTATATTGGCGATCGAGGAATGGAAGGCTTTCATCATCTGGCTTATGAAATCATTGATAATTCGGTGGATGAGCATCTGGCGGGGTTTGCTAAAAATATACGTATTTCTCTTTTTGAAAATTCCATTGTTGAAGTAGAAGACGATGGGCGCGGAATACCGGTAGGGATGCACCCTACTGAAAAAATTCCGGCGATTGAAGTCGTTCTCTCCAAACTGCATGCCGGCGGTAAATTTGACCGGGATTCTTACAAAGTCTCCGGCGGGCTCCATGGAGTAGGGCTTTCCGTAGTTAATGCGCTGGCTACTTTCTTAGAAGTAGAAGTTTATCAAAACGGGAAAATCTATTCTATCCGCTATGAAAAAGGCATCAGGGTCAGCGCTCTGAAAGTGATCGGTGAATCCTCTAAAGTGGGGACTCTGGTTCGTTTTCAGCCGGATTTTACTATTTTTCAGGTGGATAAATTCAGTTCTACGGCGCTTTCTTCAAGACTGCGGGAGATCGCTTTTTTAAACCCCGGGCTTTCTGTTACATTTGAGGATCGAATGACAGAGGACCCGGATCATCCGGGCGGCTTTATGAGTTATCTGTACAAATATGAAAATGGCATTGTGGAATTTATCAAAAATGAGCTCAATAAAGATTTTGACTTGCTTTTTCCTGAACCGGTCAAAATTGAAGGGTCGCAGGACAATATTGATGTAGAGGCGGTCTTTCAATACCGGAACACAGGTGATGAACCGGAAATCTATAGCTATGTTAATAGCATTCACACAAAGAACCATGGTATCCATGTAGAAGGCTTCTGGATGGCTTACGAAAAGGTAATGCAGAAGTTTGCCGTGAGGCTGAATCTGGACAAAAAAGCCGAAAAGGTGGATAAAAAGACCCTTTCTTTTGGCTTTACATGCGTCATTAACACAAAAATACCTAACGCGGAATTTAAGGGGCAGACAAAAGATAAATTGACTGAACCGGTAGAAGCGAGAACTACCATCAAGAATATTACGGAAAAAATACTTTCTATTTATTTTGAAAAAAACATGGAATTGGCAGAGGAAATTGTTAAAAAGTCTCTGATAGAATTGAAAGCTCTGCAGGAGGCTGAAAAGGCCAGAGAAGGCGTGCGTACCGGCCTGGGTAAAGGCAAGAGGGGAACCGCCGCTATCATCGCGGGAAAGCTGGCTGATTGTACTACAAAGAAAAAGGAATTACGTGAGCTTTTTATTGTAGAAGGAGATTCTGCTGGCGGTTCGGCTAAGCAAGGCAGGGACAGGGAAATTCAGGCCATATTGCCCCTTCGCGGTAAAATATTGAATGTGGAAAAAAAGATAGAAAAGAATTCTCTGAATTCTATTCTGGCTAACGAAGAAATCAAGACGATGATCGCGGTTCTTGGTTCAGGATATTATACCAATTTTGAGCTGGAGAAACTCAATTACCATAAAGTTATAATTATGACAGACGCGGATGTGGACGGTTCTCATATCAAAACCCTATTGCTGACATTCTTTTACCGCTTTATGCGCCAGCTGATTGAAAATGGCCATATTTATGTAGCTATGCCGCCGCTTTATCGGATTGCCAGCGGTAAAAATTTTGAATACGCTTTTTCAGATGTGGAAAGGGATAAAATTATCCAGGGCAGATTCAAAAATTCCCGTTATGATATTCAACGTTACAAAGGCCTGGGAGAAATGAATCCGGAACAGCTCTGGGAGACTACTATGAACCCTATGACCAGAAAGATGATGAGGATTTCTATTACCGATTTTGATGAAGCTGAAAATATGCTGAAAGTCCTGATGGGTGAGGATAATAATACGGGAGATAGAAAAAGGTTTATACTTTCCAATATCAATTTTGTCACTAATGTAGATGATATTGGGTAAATAAGTTCTTAATTTGTTTTGAGCGGCGGAATCTCTCTTGTCCCTGAGATTTTTTCTTTCAGCTCTACGTAAACACT
This sequence comes from Brevinematales bacterium, assembly GCA_020052515.1. Classification (GTDB taxonomy): domain Bacteria; phylum Spirochaetota; class Brevinematia; order Brevinematales; family JAOACQ01; genus JAGVOW01. The sequence goes on from JAGVOW010000013.1 coordinate 10,022, forward strand.
GATGGTCTTAAAACCGATTACCTCAAAGGCGGGAATAACCAGCCGGATAGGGGTTCTTTCCGCGTCATTTTTGAAATAGAAATTGATTCCGATACCGCCAATCTCTTGAAGATAAATAGAGCTGATTTCTTCGCCATTCATTAAGATTCTTTTATAAGTAGGTTTAAAAATAGCTTTTTTCAAAGATGTTCCAAATAAATAATCAATTTCCACATTCAAGCTATGATAAATATGATAATCATAATCCACAGCGCGTAAAGCGACAATGAGAGTAAAATAATTTCTTAAGACGTTTGAATAAGTTATAGGCCTGTTTTCATAATTATTGACCTTCTGCGCAATGTCAACCTTGTTGGAATCAGGGTAAAAGTGAAATTTGATATTGTCATGCCACGAGCCTTCATTAATCCATCTTTCATAATAAATGGGGACAAAACCTTTCGGTAAGAAATAGGTCCTTTCCCGGTCATCGACTTTGTACAGAGAAGATATAAAAGGTGTGGTTGATAGACGGCCATAACCTACGATCACTTGTTGTCCATCAATATTGGTCAAATCTTCTATAAAAATCTCCTGATCGCCGATATAAACCCCCAGGACACTAATAGAGCAAATTAATTTTTCTCCTATTTTAAAAGGAAAATCGGAGAAAAATTTCAATTCCGCAAAACCCGTATTGAAAAGAAAAATCAACAAAATCAACAAAATTATTTTCATAATCCCTCTATTTTTTCTTCAACTTAATCATTTCTTCCCTTGCTATCTCTTCAACAATCTCGTGTGCCATATTAATTTTATCCCGCTCTATTATTTCCCTGCGGAGCAGTTCTTCGACAATTTCATGCGCTTTATTTACCATATCTCTATCCATTAATTCTGTCCGCATCATTTCACCGACAATTTCATGCGCCATATTGATTTTATCGCTACTGATCAATTCTTTGCGTAAAAGTTCCTCTACTATTTCATGGGCGGAGATTATTTTATCTTTATCTAAAAGCTCATTCCTGGCAAATTCTTCGACCATCTCATGGGCGGCATTGATGCTGTCCCGCTCGATCAATTCCTTTCGGGCAAGTTCTTCTACTACTTCATGCGCTTTGTTGATGAGGTCCAGCGACATCAATTCCCCTCGCGACATTTCGCCTACCCTTTCATAAGCCTGAATAATCTGGTCATCCCGGAGCCTTTCTCTTCTCGCGTACTCCTGGACTGCTTCATAGGCTTTGATAATAGAAAGCAGTTCTATCATGGTATTTCTTTTATAATTATCTAATGTCTCATAGGCTTTTAACATTTTATCATCAAACATTCTTTCCTGCCGGTGCATTTCCTCAATTTGCTCGTAAGCCTCCAGTAGACGCAGCAGGTCTTTTGTCGCCAGGCTCTTCCCCTTTTCCCGGGCGTCTTTTAATTCCCTGCGGGCAAATTCCTCTACATTTTCATGAGCCAATTCAATCTTTTCTTTTCCAATCAATTCCTGGCGCATCATTTCTTCGACTATTTCATAAGCTCTATTGATCTTGTCTTTATCTAAAAGCTCCTGTCTGGCTAATTCTTTTACCACTTGCCAGGCAACAATCTCCTGCTTGGCGTCTTTCAATTCCCGGGAGGCTAAGTCCAGGACCTTTTCATAAGCCTTGATGGTTTGGTCCTGCTGTATCTTCTCCTGGCGGCATAAATCCTCTACTTTCTCATGGGCTTTTAATAGGCCGTCTTTTTCAAGCTGTTCTTTTCTAGCCAGTTCTTCATTGATCTCATGGGCTTTTAGCAGGTTGTCCCTTTCAATAATTTCCTGCTTTGTCAGCATGAAAACTCTTTCAAACATTTCAATAATATTGTTTGCTTCTTTTAATCCTTTATTTAAAGCCGTGATCTTTGTCTTTAATTTGCCCGCTTCATCCAGCCCTTTTTTCGTTTGAGTAGCTGCTTTCGGCATTTTCAGACTCCTTATTTTAGAAGTTTAAGCCCTACTTTAAATTATACTACAATTTTTCATTTAATCAATAAAAAAATCAAAAATTAATAAATAAACTATGAGCTCCCTCTTTTCAAAGGGGGAGTTAGGCGCTAAAAAGGGGAACTCATAAAATAAACATAGCGTCGCCATAACTCAGAAAGCGGAATTTTTTCTCTATAGCGCAGCGATAAGATTTTTGAATTAACTCTTTACCGCCGAAAGCGTAAACTAAAAGAAGCAATGTGGATTTCGGCATATGAAAATTGGTTATCAAAGCGTCAACGATCCGGAAAGAAAAATGATCCTTTATAAATAAATTGCTTTCCCCGGAAAAACCGCCCCATTCTTCAAGGTTTTTCTTTTCCAATACGGAAGTCTCCAGCGCTCTTGCGACAGTTGTCCCTACCGCTATTATCCTTCCGCCGTTCCTTTTGACATTTTTTAAAATAGCCATATTTTCCGCCGGAATAAAGACAGCTTCAGAGTGCATTTTAAACTCATCCAGACTGGTATCGATAGGCTTGAAAGTGCCTAAGCCCACATGCAGAGTGACAGTCGTTAGTAAAACGCCTTTATTTTTAAAAAAGACAATCAATTCCTCGCTAAAATGAAAAGATGCCGTTGGGGCGGCGACAGAGCCATAATTTTGGGCTAAAACACTTTGATAACGGAAGTCGTCTTCGGGAGAATAATCCGGGAGGCTCATTTTTTTTCTTTTTTTCACGATGTAGGGCGGCAAAGGGACCTCGCCGATTCGGTTAATTTCTTCATAATCCAGAGGCTTTTCAAATTCGATGATCCGCACATCCTCCATTTTTTCCAGGATAAAGGCCTTTATTCCGTGAAAATCAGCTTTTTCACCATGCTTTATCTTGCTTGAGTTTTTAAGGAGCGTTTTCCATCGGCATGGGGCTATTCTTTCTAATAAAAGAACTTCTATTTTCCTGCCGCTTTCCGATGTTCCTTGCAGACGGGCCTTGAAGACCTTTGTGTCATTGAAAACAAGGCAGTCGCCTTCTTGAATGAAGTCTACAATGTCCGAAAACACTTTTTCCTGGATTGATTTTTCTTTGCGGGAAACCATGAGAAGCCTTGATGTGCTTCGTTCCGGGAGAGGTTTTACGGCAATCAGATCTTCCGGCAGTTCATAAGTAATATCTTCGATGGCCATCATCACTTTCTTTTCCCAATCAAGCTTTCAGCAAAAGGCTTAAAATCAGATAGAAAAAAATCCTCTTCATGGCCAGGATAGACATGAGTATCATCTGGAAGCAGAATGATTTTTTTTAAAGATTGTATCATTTCTTCTATATTTCCACCGGGCAGGTCCATTCTGCCGATGGTATTGCTGAAGATGAAATCGCCGGGAAAAAGTACCTTTTCCTCTTCGCAATATAAAGCAATACTTCCCCTTGTGTGGCCGGGTACGCAAATGATCTGGAATTTTAATTCGTCCAGAGAAAGGCTAAAAGCTTCGTCTTCTACCAAAATATCAGCGGGAGGCGATAGCACAGGAGAGAGAAAGCCGTCTGAAAAATTTTCTAATGGGTCTATCAGCATCCGGCTATCTTTCCGGTGGATAATGATCTGGGAATTTTTCCATTCGCGCACGGCCTGATTGCCGTAAATGTGGTCAAAATGGCCATGGGTATTCACAATATAAGGCACTTCATAGTTTTTTAACGCTTCGAGCAGTTCAGGCGCTTTGTCAGCCGGGTCGATCACCAGGGCTTTTTTCCCCATGCCTGAGATAACAATGTAAGTATTGGCGCCGATCGGCCCTAACGGCAATTTTAGTATTTGCATATTTTTCCCCTAAAAACAGACTACCATTCTAAACTAATTTGCAAATTGTTTCAAATCCATGGATGGATGGTATTATAGCTTGTCCCCTACTTCAGACATGTATTTTGCGCCGCATCGGATACAGACAGGAAGCAATTTCTCCCGGCGGTAATCCCGGAATTTTTTTGCCTTCTCACCATTCCAGATTTCACGGATGGAATTTTCCAGCGCATTTCCGATCACCGCGTCCGGAAAATCAGTGCAGAAATTGACATTGCCATTGGGCTGAATATCGATAAATTTTTCAACGTTCATGCATTTGAAAGTACCTGCGAGAGCAGCCGTGTCATGAAACCATAACCGGTAATCTTCTAAAGAAAACCCGTTCCTACCGGAACCCATATAAGGGAAATTTTTGATTTCTTTCAGGTTATCCATAAATTTCAGATACTCATTTTTAAAAACATCAAAATCGATTCCGGAATCCTCATGGTGAAAACCATGCCATGAATAAGCCTGGACATTGAAGTCGTCTTTCAGGGCTTTTTCATATTCTTTTCCCATTTGATTCGTAATGTAGTAATAGGGAACCAGGGTAATGCTGTCAATTCCTAAACTTCTGGCAATCTCCGGCATATCACCAAGGCCTTTAATTGAATAAGGGCTTATAGTAAAAGCGATCGATTTACTGATCTGATTTGGGCTTTCTTTTTCAAGTTCATTTAAGGATAGAATATTTTCCTTTAGTTTTTTAAAGCTTCCCTTTATTTCCCGGACATAATCATGAACCTCTTCAGGGCCGTCAATGGAGAAAGTCAGATGAATCTTCCCGATCCTGACTATATCTTTCAGGTATTTTTCCAGACAAGTCCCATTGGTATCAATCGAAGTGTACAAACCTTTACTATGAATATATTCCAACAATTCAATGATACCCGGATGCAGGAATACCTCCCCTCCCCTTAATAGCAGAGAATAGACCTTGTTTTCAACCAATTCATCTATCAATCTCTTCCAGACAGAGATTTCCATCTCTTGCTGTAAGTGTTCTTTGTGATTTTGAATATAGCCCTCTTCGCTCCATTGCCCGCACATTTTACAGCGCAAATTACAGGCATTGGTAATAGTAAATGATACGCAGGATGGAAAATCCATATTGTACCTCTTATTTTTTTTCACAAATTTGTTTTTAATACTCTTAAATACTCTTAGATTTTATGATCAATACCCACCTCGGTTTTTTTAGCTGATCCATTCATATATTGACTGACTTTTATTTCTTCAAAACAGCTTCCATCAAGCGGATCAAGATCTGATGATCCTCAAACGGAAGGAAATGGTCGGCTAAGAGAATGGTTTTGCCAAAAATTTTGTCTTGGAAGTCAAAGATAAGTTTTTCGCCTGTTATAAGGGCATGAATGGAGACTTTGAAATAATCGGACAGCTTTACCATATTTTCATAAGACGGCAGTGATTTCCCTTTTTCATATTGGCTGATCTGGCTAGCAGAAACATCCAGATAACTGGCGATATCTTTACTCATGACTTTTTTGTCTTCGATTAGAAGCGTAAGATTATTTCCCACATTCTCGGTAAGGGAAACTTTGATATCGTCCAGCTTGTAAGCGTCGTCAATTTTATTTGCCGGATTGCCAAGTAAAGTTTCTATGCTTTCTTCAATTTTTTTTCGTGCTTTAGCGTCAAGCTTATCTGCTTTTCGGGCGAATGAAAGAAACCGAAAGTTTCGGGAATAGGAAGTTTTATCCCATAGCAGCAGGAAATCGGAGGATATCTCGAATATTCCACAAATTCTAATTAAGATTTCAGCAGAAGGTCTAAGAAAGTAATTTTCATAATTTCTGTAAGTATTAGGCGGAATATCCAGTATTTTGGATAATTCATCCTGCCGCATATTACAGCTATTTCTCAATTTTTTTAATTGTTCGCCTAAAAAAATATTTTTTTTTGAAAAAATCCTTGACAAAATAACACCTCTTATTTATAATTAACTAAAGAGAGGTTTGACACCGAAATAATTAATTATTATTTGCCGTAAAAAATGTTTCTAATTATTTTCAAAAAACGCGCGCATCCTCGCAATTCAAAAACCCTGGGGAGGGAAATGAAAAAACGAAGCGCGCATCAAAAATCGGGATGTCCCGGAATCGCATTCTAAATGATTCAAGGGGCATCCCATATTCTATTGCATCCTTTTAAAAAACTCAAAAAAACAACAATGCTTTTTTGAGTTTTTCCCGGCAATCCGGTAGAATGATTCAAGGGGTTTTTCCTATCGGTTAAATTAAGGGGAAAAATTTCCAGCTTTTTCTAATATACAAAGGAGATAACTGTAAATGAAAAAAGTGTTTATCAGCTACTCATCCCATGATAGAAGTTTTGCGGAAAAACTTGCCAAGGATCTAAGTGGTATGGGCGTTGGTGTATGGTTTGATCAGTGGGAAATGGGAGTGGGTGATTCTCTAATAGAAAAAATATCTGAAGGTATTGAGAATAATGACTTTCTCGCTATTATATTGAGTCCTTTTTCTATCGAATCCAGCTGGGTCAACAAGGAATTGCGGACAGCTCTGTGTCGGGAAATTGAGCAGAAATCAGTTTTTGTGCTTCCTATACTTTACCAGGACTGTAAAATCCCAATGTTTTTGAAGGAAAAAATTTACGCTGATTTCAGGGTTGATTATGAAAACGGCCTAAAAAAAATTCTTAGTGTTGTATTAAAGAGTGAATTTGTTGTCGATCAAAGTTTGGATAAGCAATTGGCGGATTATCATATTAAACAGGCCGTAGATTTTGAAGAAAAAGGAGAACCAGATTCCGCCGCCGCCGCTTATCAACAGGCCATTAAAATCTGTCCGGATTATGATGAGGCCTATTTTCATCAGGGGGTCCTGTATTGTGCCTTGGATCGACTGGAGGAAGCAAAAGCGAGCTTTATGAAAGCCCATGAAATAAATCCAAAAAATCCAAAATCGCTCATAAATCTGGGCGGCCTTCACATTGGCCTCAAAGACTGGGAAAATGCCGAATCTTTTTTTGAAGAGGCTTTACAATTAGGAGCGTCCAATTACATGGTTTATCGTCAGTCGGGACAAGCTTTGATAGAACTTGGCCGTTTTGATGAAGCCGTCGAAAGGCTCCGCAAAGCAATTGTACTGTCACCCGGCATGGGTGAATATACTTTTGTTTGCATTCTTCTTTATCAAGCCTATCAGGGAATGCAAAGTTATGGAAGTATGGGATACGCTCTCGCCTATCTTGAGGAATTTGCCACAAAATTAGAGCACATGGGAAACGATAATATTGAAATACATTTAGATATCGCGGATCAATTTTTAAAAGCGAATATGCCTGAAAAAGCCGACGAGTTTTGCAAGAAGGCTATGGCTTTTGACTCTAAAAATCCAAAAGTACAGAGTCTACTCAATTCTATTCAGGGGTTTTACCAGATGCTGACTGAAATGGGCGTTCGAAACGTTATCAATGCGACTCTAACAAACTATGAAGTGGCAAGAAAAAATATCATCCGGTCACTGGAAAATATGGATACGGTTTTTTTAATGACATCGGCGGAAACAGGCGGCAATCCTATTCCTATAAAATTACGTAATAATAAAGACTAATCAAAGCCGATCTAGAATTTTAAGCCAGATCGCAAATTGTTTCAAAAAAAATAGAAATATGCTATGATAAACTATGAAAAGTTATCAAAAAACCCAGTTTCTTTTTTCCGGCGTGCAGGATTTTATGCGCCGGTATATTCCGCCGCAGGCCTTTTTCCTTTCTCAAATACGTAAAGATTGGGAGCGTATTGTGGGAAGAAACATCGCGGGCCATTCATTTCCGGCAAACCTGAGGGCGGGGATACTCTCTGTGAATGTGGATGATTCCATCTGGATTCAAGAGCTTTCTCTGCAGAAGGATTCTCTGCGTGAGCATATCCTGGATTTTTTCAAAGATTCCAGGCTTTCGGGCGTATTCACGACGCTCCGCTTCAGGAATGGGGAAGTAGCCAGAAATAACACTTCTCAGGCGCGTAAACTATCTCTTTCTTTAGACAAAGACACCCGGCAAAAGATAGATGAAACGCTTTCACCCATAGAAGATAAAGAACTCAGGGAATCCCTCAGAAAATACCTGATCCAGTCCAGCTTGAAGTAAAACACCATCAATTATTAGTTCTTATTAATCATTTCAAGCAGTTTTAATGCCGCTTCTTCCGGGCCTTTTCTTTCCCAGCCGTTTATACCGAGTCGAGTCCTTAACTGCCCGACATAGGTATTATTTTTGTAAAACACTTCGAAAAACCGCTTCGCTATTTCATCATGCTGGCTTTTATACTGCACCGCTCCAAAAACATTCACAAAATAAGTATGCACCAGGCCGGTTGATGTCGTTGTACCCTTACTCATTGCCGTTCCTTCACGGAAAACATTGAGAGCTGTTTCTGCGTTTAGTATCTTATCTATAATCGGATGGTCTTCATCCACTTCCTCGTAATTGTTCGCGTATAACACGTAGTCTACAGGAAAACCTCTTGTAATATTTTCATAAGTCGTAACAGGAAGCACCACTCTCGCATTAACCTGGCTCGGATTCATAATGATCGTTCTGTCAAGCTGGCCGAAAGCATAACCAGGCTGGAGATCGTCCAATCTTACAAAGGCCCCGATTTCAGTGCCGTAACCGATTACTTTGCCTTCTCTGTCAATATCCAGTGAACCCATATCATCAGCGATAATGATAATATCTTCTATCCTATCGCCGCCGATAGACCTGAATGCCTCAAGGGTTTCGGACTTACCGGCGCCTGTATCGCCTATTGTCAGTATAGTGGCTGATTTATTGCCTTTCATAAGAACACGGACCATGGAACCATGGTACGGCATTCTGCCTTTTTTCATCATTTTGATATTATAAAGGGTAAGAATCATCTTCTTCAAATATCCGAAATAACCGAACTCATCACGATTCGGGATTGCGCCTACCAAAAGCCCATTTGCTTCATCTTCATAAAAAATCGTAGGAAAAGGAGAAAGCTGGTCAAGCTCATTACCCGGTACACCGAATGCAAACACAGCGTCCGGCTTTCTGCTGATATTAGCATCATCGGCAAGCTCAAAGAGATTGCTCAGGGTAAATCCCAGTTCATAAAACCTTTCATGAATGTAGACTTGGATCAGCAAATCCCCCACTAAAGCAGGATAACAAAGCCATTCATTTTTGTCCAATTCAATCAAATCAAGAGGGTTTGACTGAACCCGTTCAAACTTGCCTGTTCTTTTATTCATCGGAGGATTAATCAATAGGGGCGGATAGAGTAAAATCTGCCGGATAACAGGAATATCTTTGAGCTTATTATAAACACCATTCGGAAGGGTAAGTTCTTTGGGAAGCGCTATGGTCGCTATCTCAGCGCCGGCTCTGACCTGTCTGTAAATATTGGGGTGTTTACCCGTAATATTTTCCTGGACATCCCGGTAAGTTCGTCTGACCACATGAGTCAACGATTCAATGGTAGTATTAAAAGTTCTGTAAGGCCTTTTATCCAGAACATCTCCTTCAGAATCACAAATCAGAAACCGTTCAAATTCGCGCCAGTAATTATACAAATGCTCTACAAACAAATGCAGGTTATAGGGGTCTTTAATAAATTCCCCAGAGTCTTTTACTACTTTTGAGACATGTTCTATAGACATCTTTTCGAGAAAAGTAAATACTTCTATTAATATTTTTAAATCAGCGTTTTTAATTTCATTAATAGCTTTTCCAAAGATATTCAATAAAGGGGAATTTTTCTTAGCCAGGTCATGAACACATTTATTAAGTATCTCCAGAAACAATTTGCTGCCCAATAACTCTTCGGGGCTTTCGCAAATCCTGTCTTTTAATTTAATGATCAGTTTTCTCCCTACAAACTTATAAGAGCTGATATCCATTGCTTAACTCCTTGCTTTTTTAACAAGAGATTTCTTCAGCTCAATATTTTTTGTGTACTTTTGATATCCTTTCTGAATGCCTTCCTTATAGAACAAACCCGGATTTAAAACAATGTCGTCTATCTGCAGGAGCCTGTCATGGAACCATTCTCCGATCACTCCTGCCAGCGTCCAGGCGGGCAGGTAGGAAAATGTTATCACTCCGAACACATTCAAAGGCAGATTGCTATAATCCCAGGAACGCATATGAAATACAAGAAGCATAAAAATACCAATAACAAACTCAATGGCCATAAAAATCAGGCCATAAATGATGCCGCGGACTACCACTCCCGCTTTCGGGATAATCAGATTGTCCTGGATCAAGTGCTTTAATGGATTTGTCAGAAAGGTAAATGGTATAGCAGCCCAGCAATAGACAAAAAAAGCGAATATTCCGACATGCCCTTGCGCAGCCTGGGTTAAGTCTAAAGCATAATTTGGAATGGTAAAAGAATCATGGATTGCCCCTACAAAAGAAATGGTTCCCGTGAAGAAGACTTCGATAATATAGGAAGTCATCCCGATAATGAAAAAACGGATCAAAAACAACCGGAACTGATAATACTTTATGCTTCTCGCCATAATATTTTCCCCTTATAATTTTATATAGGCGACAATAATTATTGTCGCCTATATGCGTTTTTTACTTCCTCATTTCCTTGAAAGCATTGATCAAACCGTTCGTAGAGGAGTCATGCCCGTTTACTTTCTCCTCATGGCTGAGTTCCGGCAAGATCTTGTTGGCCAGCTGTTTTCCCAGTTCTACGCCCCATTGGTCAAAGCTGAAAATATTCCAGATGACGCCTTGAGTAAAAATTTTGTGCTCATAGAGCGCGATTAAGCTTCCCAGGGTTCTCGGAGTCAATTTCTTGAATAGTATGGAATTAGTCGGTTTATTCCCCTCAAAGGCTTTGAAGGGGGCCAATTTTTTAATCTCTTCCTCGCTTTTACCGCTCGCCTTTAAATCAGCGGTGACTTCCTCAAGGGTTTTTCCGTTCATAAGGGCTTCTGTTTGAGCGAAGAAGTTCGATAAAAGCTTGTTGTGGTGGTCCGACAATGGATTCTGGCTCACAGCCGGCGCCAGGAAATCGCAGGGAATGAGCTTTGTTCCTTGATGGATCAGTTGATAAAAAGCATGCTGGCCGTTTGTGCCGGGTTCTCCCCAGATAATCGCCCCTGTTTGACAGGAAACTTTTTTCCCGCTTCGGTCCGCGAGCTTGCCGTTGCTTTCCATATCGGCCTGCTGAAGGTACGCGGCAAAACGATGTAAATATTGGTCGTAGGGCAGTATTGCCTGTGTTTCGGCGCCAAAGAAATTGTTGTACCAGATCCCCAGCAGCGCTAGAATTACCGGTATATTATTCTCAAAAGGCGTCTTTCTAAAATGTAAATCCATAGCGTAGGCGCCTTCCAGAAGCCCGGTAAAGTTCTCAAAACCAATGGAGCAGGCAATGGAAAGGCCTATCGCTGACCAGAGGGAATATCTTCCGCCGACCCAGTCCCAGAAACAAAACATATTCTCAACATCAATACCGAATTTTTTCACTTCCTCAGCATTAGTCGAAATAGCCACAAAATGCTTCGCGATAAAAGATTCATTCCTCGCTTCTTTTAAAAACCAATCTCTAGCGGAATACGCGTTGGTCATTGTTTCCTGAGTGGTAAAGGTTTTTGATGCCACCATGAAAAGAACCGTTTCAGGATTTAGTTTTTTTAATGTCTCAACAATATGAGTGCCGTCTACATTGGAAACAAAATGGGTTTTTAGTTGAGGCTTGCTATAAGATTTCAAAGCCTCGGTTACCATCACCGGGCCAAGATCAGAACCGCCGATGCCGATGTTGACAATATCGGTAATCGGTTTGCCGGAATAACCCTTCCATTCCCCGGAAACAACTTTTTCCGAAAAATTTTCCATTTGCTGTAGGACCGCACTGATTTCCGGCATTACGTCTTTGCCATCAACCAATATGGGCATATGAGAGCGGTTTCTCAAAGCAGTGTGAAGTACCGCGCGCTTTTCCGTCTCATTGATTTTATCGCCGGTAAACATTCTTTCCATTGCGTCTTTCAGATTCATTTCAGAGGCCAGTTCCAGAAGAAGCTTCTTTGTCTCTTCAGTAATCCGATTTTTAGAATAATCTAAAAGAATATCCTCAAATTGAAGTGAAAATCGCGAAAATCGCTCTGAATCTTCTTGAAACACTTCTCGCAGCTTTATTTTTTCAATGATATGAAAATGTTTCTCTAATTTCTTCCAGGCATGCGTTTCCTGCGGATTTTTCTTTTCCAGCATATGATCTCCTATGAATTTACAATAGGCGACAATAATTATTGTCGCCTATTGTGTCTTTATTATACAATTTCTTTCAATTTCTCGATAAAATATTCATTGTCTTCTTTTCGACCGATCGTAATGCGAACGTAATTTTCAGGGTAACCGAATGAAGACAAAGTCCTGACTGAAATTCCATTTTCTTCCAGAAAATTTCGGATCAAAGCATGTTTTTCCCCAAAATCGGCGAAAATAAAATTCCCGGCGGAGGGTAACTGCCAGATACCTAAGTTTCGCAATTCCCTTTCCAGGTAATTTCTGCCGATATGAATCTGTTCTACGACATTCTCGACAAATTCCTCATCCTCCAGAGCGGCAATAGCGCCTTTCTGCTGAAGAGTTCCCAGATTAAACGGAAGCCTTATCTTTTCTATTTGCGAGGCCAGTTCCGGAACCATTACCGCGTAGCCGACACGCAAGCCTGCCAGTCCGTAAGCTTTAGAAAACGTATAGATCAAAATCAGATTGGGAAAATTCTGGAGCCATTTAATCGAAGAATTTTCTTTTCCCGCAAAGTCAATATAAGCCTCATCTACCAGGACAACGGTTTCTTCAGGGACATTTTTCAGGAGTTTTTCTATTTCATCCGGAAACAAAAAAGTAGAGGTAGGATTATCCGGATTAGAAAGTATTACCATTTTTACGTTTTTTTCTTTTTTCACCGCTTGAATGAGCGCGTTTATGCTTACCTGAAAGTCGTCTCGCGCTGCCTCAATGACTTTTGCGCCTTTTGGAATAGCCAGAAGCGAGTAAAGGCTGAAGCTTTTTTCCGGGATGACAATAGAGTCGCCGTCCTTCAAAAAGGCAGCAAGAAGCATATTGAGTACTTCGCCGGACGAGTCTCCGAAGATTAAATTTTCCGGATAAATGCGGGTATTCCTTTTTATCCAGTAGTCAGAAACCCCGTTTTTTAAGGCTTTCATTTTTGAATCCGGATAAATAGAAAGCCCTTTTTTTATTTCTTCTTCAATTGCCGCGAGCGCTCTGGGGGATGAACCAAATAAGTTCTCATTGGAAGCAAGCTTGATCTGCTTATCTACTTTTGACTTTAAAGGCATTTCCCCGGCTACATAGTTTTTTAACCCTCGGATTTCCGCGCGAATAGAAGATAATATTTTCATTTTCTAAATCCTTGCCATTATTGACTCAAATACTTTTTTTCCGCCGATAGACCCCATCTCCGCTTCGCTCGCGCGTTCGGGATGCGGCATTATCCCCAGGACATTCTTTTCTTTGTTGAACACGCCGGCGATGTGGTAAGTTGAGCCGTTTGGATTCGAACTTTCATCTGCCAGGCCATTTTCATCGCAGTATTGAAAGGCGATCAGCTCATTGTCTAAAGTGTATTTTAAGTCGTCCTGGTTTAAGAAATAATTTCCCTCTCCATGCGCAATCGGGACCTGCGCTACTTCATCTTTCTGATATTGATTTGTGAAAATGGAATTTTTATTGAGCGCTTTGATATTCTGTTCCCGGCATAAAAAATGAACACCCTTGTTTCTTAAAAAAGCGCCTTTTATCAATCCGGCTTCGGCCAGAATCTGAAAACCATTGCAGATGCCCAGGACTGCTTTGCCCTTCTGCGCATGTTTCACCAGAGCCTTCATAACGGGGGAAAAACGAGCGATAGCGCCGCTTCGGAGATAGTCGCCGTAGGAAAACCCGCCGGGAAGAACCAATACATCCAGGCCTTCTAAATCGGATTCGGTGTGCCAGACTGCCCGGACATTCTGATGAAACACTTTGTCCAATACCCAGAAAGTGTCTTTGTCGCAATTTGTCCCCGGAAAAACGACCACTCCAAAGTTGATTTTCTTCATAATAACATTCCCCTTTTTGTCAGTTCATAAAGATTATAAAGCAAAGGCAAGAAAAAATAAAAAAAACAGAAACAGTTTTTACTTTAGGCGCGATTAATTAATCGCGCCTAAAGAGTGCTATCATCCCCAACAGATGATAAAAATCATTAATAAAGTAGTATAAAAATACCCCTTATAGGGGATACAACAACCCTGGGTATAGGGTTTATAATTATAATGTCGAAATGGGTTGCAAATGGAAATGAAAAAGGAGGTTTTATGCTAAAAGTAAAAGTTTTGATGGGATTTGCTTTTCTTTTCTGGCTTGTTTCATGCAGCGCCAATACGGTAGATGGTGGCGGCGGCGGCGGGGGAGGCAGTTCTTCCAGCGATACAAATGTCCATTCGATTTTTTCCTATATCTGTGATTTTGAGACCAGCCCTCTTGGAGCGACAAATGGTCCCAGTAATAATAATTCCGCCGGGGCTGGCTGGTATGTCTATACTTACCAGTTTGATACTCCTACGGGTTCCCATAGTTTTACATCCCCTGTTTTTGTTACCAATGATGTGCCGATGACAGGCGAGGTGCGTTCATTTTATATGGCCTATGCTTTACAGGCGCCCAGCGGCGGCGGAGCGGCTGCTACAATGGAACAGAGGGTAGGAGGATGGGGAGTTAATTCCAGCGGATTTCCAACTAATTTTGTAGACTTCTCGGCCTATCAGGGGCTGCATTTTTATGCTAAGGGAAGCGGTTTTTGTGATCTTATCATTGAAATCAGGATGAGTGCAGCAGCTAATACATCAACTCCTGGATGGCAGACTAATTGGATGGAAGATGGCTGCTTAACCCAAACTCCCTTAGTTATTGGTTCTACCTGGCAGGAATTCTTTGTTCTATGGCCCACTTTTAAGGCTTATGGCTGGTCAGGTACTCCCTACACCAATCTTAACCCTGCGGATATCAATGATATAAAGTTTAAAGTCATTAATCATTCCACCACATTAACCAATGGCTCTATTTTTATAGACTTGATCAGCGCTTACAGTAATTATTAATTTTCGGTAAAAACAGGGGCGGTTTTCCGCTCCTGTTTTTTTTAATACAAAGCGCAGTCGCCGCCCCCGATTCCGGAAATAGTCTCGATGGAATAATCGCTTTTCCTTATTTTATAAACAGCATTGCCCGCGTAACCTTCGGAAACATAAATAAATTTAGCGTCAAAAGCAATACCCTTTAAGTTTTTTCCCGTGAGCAGATTGGTGATAAAATTGCTCTGAGGATGATAAACAACGAATTGACTGTAGCTGTCAATGACATAAAGATAGCCGTTGCCGCTCTTGATGTAATAAGCGTAGGGGCTTGTTATGGC
>JAGVOW010000040.1 GCA_020052515.1 Brevinematales bacterium
ACCCTCCGTTATTATTATTCTATATAACTTCAGTATCTGACCTGTCTTGCCACTCTCCAGTGGCTCTTGCATCGGACACTCACCTTAGTCCTATAAACTCCCCTGCCTTAACAGCGAGGTCAGTATTATATCACACTTATCCTAATTTAGTCAAATTTTTTTAGAATAAAATTACTTCCACAAGTTTTACTGATATTTGATGTCTTTTTTTTGGCCTATTGTATGTCAAACAATTCTAACAAAATTTCAGGCTCTACTATAAATATGCATCCCCATTTTATTTTTAAATTAGAAATCTTTTTTCTTTGACAATCACTTATCACTTGATTTTTTAAAAGAAGTTTGCTAAACTGAATATGTGGGAAGAGAAAAAGTTGTTTCCAATTATGACAATCTTAAGCAGGTAATTTATGGAAATTATTAGAGAAGCCAATCAAACTTTAATCTTTAAGATTTCTGGGGAGATGAATCTCGAAAATCACTCTAATATAAAAAACAAGATACTCGAGAGCCTTACCAGCGACTTTAAAAAAATTTACCTGGATTTAAGCGGAGTAACGTACATTGATTCCAGCGGACTGGGCCTTCTTATTTCCATAGAAAAATACGTCAAGACAAATGAAAAAACCATGAGTTTAAAGGCCGTCCCTGCAGATATAAAAAGAGTTCTTGATCTTTCTGGCCTTGAGAATTTTTTTCATTTTGTGGATTAGTTCTTTATCCGCGAAAAGGCGAGAAGACTGAAATCACAAGATTTCTTCGGGCTTTTTTCTGCCTTTTTCTGTTCGGTCAAAATCTTTATCATAGCTGATTATGGTTAAACCTTCCTTCTGGGCGATGAAATACTGATACGCATCATCAAAATCAAGATGGTATTTTTCTTCTATTTCGATTACATCACTGATTTCATAAGCTTCCGCTTTTACCAGATAAATTCCTTCTCCCATTGCAGCATCATCCACAAAACGCTCAAGTACTTTGTTTTCGCCCAGTTTACCCAACAGAATGCAGATAGAATAAAGAGAAAAATCAGTAATATAAAGCTCTTTACCGCTTTTCAAGAACAACAGAGAAACATCATACTTTTCCTTTTTCAGTAGAACATGAAGAAAAATATTGGTATCAACGAGATACATGGACACGGCTCCATAAATTGGAAACCTCGTGTTGAAGCACGACAGGATCATCCAGTTTGTCTTTATATTTTGCGAGCTTGCCTGCCCAATCCAATTTGAGTGTTTTATGGCTATTTCCTTTTAAATACTTTTGCTTCAAAAACTCGGCAAAATCTAAAAGCTCTTTTTTTGCTTCGTGCGGTAGTTTTTCTATACTCTTATCTATAGTGAGAAGCAACATAGTTTTTTCCTCCTGGGTGCATTTTATGTCTTTTCTAAGGTTAAGAATAAAGATAATTCAGCCATAAATCAAGTTTTTTGTAAATAACCGCAGCCTTCCCCCGCTTCTTAGCGACCCTTCGCGTGTCTTATCGGAAGACCGTTCCGCGAAGCCGCGCAAAGTTACGCGAAGAGATACGAAGGGACAACCCCCTGTCCCCCTTTTTTAAGGGGGATTTGGCGCGCTCTGCGTAAAAAACGTCAAAGAAATTTTTATTGCTTTTTTATTTTATAATGAGTTGACTTTGTAGCACAAACATGCTACTATTTTATCAAAGAGGTTTGTATGATTAAAACAGCAACCGTCAGGGCCAGAATTGACCCAAAACTCAAGAAAAACGCGGAGAAAATTCTTCATAGGTTGGGGCTAACCCATACTCAGTATATTAATCTGGCTTTTAAACAGCTTGAAATGCAGCATGGCATACCGTTTGATTTGCATATTCCGAATGATGAAACAATAAAAGCAATGGAAGAAGCTGAAAAAAGCGATAGTTTGCAGACATTCGATAGTGCTGATGCTTTGTTTGACTCTTATGGAATTAAAAAGCATGCTAAAAATTAAGCAGACGGGGCAATTTAAAAAAGATCTGGAGAAAGCTATAAAATCAGGCTGGAAGTTAGAAAAATTAAAAGTAGTGATTGATATTCTGGTATCTGAGCGAAAGCCGGACGAAAAACAGAGGGATCATAAACTATCTGGAAACTGGAAAGGCTTTAGAGACTGCCACATTGAGCCGGATTGGGTTTTGATTTACAAGCTCGAAGACAAATATTTAGTTTTATCCCGCACCGGTACACATTCCGAGTTATTCAAATAATTATAGCTTAGCGACCCTTCGCGTGTCTTATCGGAAGACCGTTCCGCGAAGCCGCGCGAAGTTACGCGAAGATGTACGAAGGGACAACCCCCTGTCCCCCTTTTAAAGGGGGATTTTGCCACAAAGACACCGTGGAAAGTTTGGAGTTGTAAAGCGTAAATTATTGGTCTATTCTTTGAAAGGATTCATAATTTTAATTTTCTCATACCCTCGGAAATCTTTTTCATTTGCTGTAACAATGGTTGAAAGACCGTTTTGAACCATGGTAATATAGATATTCAGATCAAAAATGTTTCTTTTAGAAACAGGATATAAAGAAAGAGCGGTTTTTAATATTTCAAGATCAAAGGCTTTCTCTTTTTCCAGCAATTGTACATATTCTTGAAAAAGAATCATATTATCTAAAGCTTTTTTGGGAGAAAGATATTTTTTATAGATACGATCACTTGTAACAATGCTGATATACTCCATTACTACCTGGCGGGATATGACATAAAAGTCAGGATTCATTTTTTCAACGCATTGAAGCGCTTTGGGATAAAACTCACTCTCTTCAAAAGTAGCGTAGACTAAAACATTTGTATCAACAAAATACTTTTTAGATCCGATCTTCATAAATTTCTTCTCTGCTGAAAGCGTTTTTTCTTATCAGTCCTCCGACTTTGTTCAGCCTATTCTTCAAGCCATCACGGATAAAAACTTTTATTTCCACCGGCGCCTTGCCCTCTGGAAGGTTTTTCTCTTTGATCGCGATCTCACCATTATGATAAATACCATGCAGTAACAGCATAACCGCCTCCCTATCTTTCAATAAATTATACTCTTAAAGGATAAAATTTGTCAAGCGTTATCCGCGAAGCCGCGCAAAGTTACGCGAAGATGTACGAAGGGACAACCCCCTGTCCCCTGGTTCGGCAAGCTCACCACATCGCTTTTTAAAGGGGGATTTGGGGAAAAATGTAAAGTTAAACTCGTGTTTTTTTGCCAATTTTCTTCTCACTTATTCTGTCAATCAATCCGCCATTGTTGTATCGGTGAATAATGCTATTGATCATTATTTTAAAAGGTATTCCGTAAAATTCCGCCCTTTTTTTGATCGCTTCAAGATCATCATGGGAGATAAGAAGGGATATTTTTTCAGCTTTTTTTAATTTTTTCATCGTATTTTCAGCCGCTTTTTTGTATAAAGCTTTCTTTTCAGGCGTCAAGCCGGACACATATTTGTCTATATCTTTTAATAAAGGCTCCATTAACTCTTTTTCTTCCTCGTCTATAAAATCAAATTGTTTCTCCATAAATTCAGCCATAAATCAAGTTTTTTGTAAATAACCGCAGCGTTCCCCCGTTTCTTAGCGTGCATTAGCGGAAGGTTGTCTTCCACGAAGCCACGCGAAGAAACGCGAAGAGGCGCGAAGAAGTAAACCACGAAAAGCACGAAAGGCCCGAAAACTGTGAGTTACAGCGTTCGCTATTTTTTCGTGCTTTTCGTGGTTACGGTTTTCCTGACGAATTGGGACCGTTACAAGAAAGGTGATTTTGTGCGTTCCGCGTAAAAAACGCAAAAAAAAATTTTTATAAAAATTTAAAAAACTTATTGACATTTCAATGGAATCAAGGTATAGTAATAAAAACAAATCTTAAAGGAGGATTTGAATGAAGAGAATTTTAGTGGTTCTTTTGTTGCTCGCTGGGTTTAGCATGGCGTTTTCGGTGACGGGAAAAGTCTTTTTGCGCTTGAATTCTGACGGCACGATCGGAAAAACAGAACTCTATTGGGGAGCCCCCATGTATGACCTGAGATCCGGAAGGCCGGGCACTGGTATCAATTTGAACTTCGATGGTTTTACTCTGGTTTACAAACTGAGAAGCCCTATTGTATCCAGCGCTGACGCTACATGGGGCGGCGGTAAGTTAAACGCTCCTAACAACAGTATGGACAACATTGTTTCTACTTATAATGCAAGCGTCAATACAGTTGTTGCTTGGGCAGGCGGTCCTGTAATTGCTAATGATTCATGGGCTACCTCTCCCGGTTATATCCAGATTAAAGATTTGAAAATGGGGCCTATTGAATTGGGCTTAGGCGGATCATGGTGGAACCTCAGCACTGCGAAAGAATTGTTCGCGACGAACGCTGCTGGCGCTACAAACACCGCTGAAGTAGGCGCTATGAATTACAATTTGATCGGCGTAGATGTTCAGTTGAACGTGGCTCTTGGCGACCTGACTATCCACATGGATCCATGGGAAAAACTGTTGGTTCAGTTCTACTTTGGAAACGCAAGCGATAAAACTGTAGCAGGCGTTACGAACAGCGCGAATGTCAGCGGTTATGAGGTAATTGTTCCGGTTATTGTGAGCTATAAAGCTGGTCCGTTGTTCGTGGAATTGTTCCCGAAAGTTAAGATGACTGGTTATAATGACTACAAAGATACTCTTACAAC
>JAGVOW010000005.1 GCA_020052515.1 Brevinematales bacterium
GGCTTTCGCCCGTTTTTATCTTAATATTATACGCTTTTTATTTCTCTTTTATTTTTTTCCGTTCCTGTATTTTTACTTAATTTTACAACAAATTAGTATCTTTAATAAGCACTCTAAACCTGTCGAGGAGTGTTTGGTTTTTTGTTTGTGATGAATGTTAGGTCGGAATTCATAAATTTTTATAATTTCCTGTATCTCGTGCTTCTACCAAGTCCGATGCGCTCGACTTTTTTGAGGCGTAGAAGTTTATCAAGCGCCTGACTAACGGTTGGCCGAGCCACTTTTGCTTTTTTTGCAATTTCACCGGGCGTAGCTTCATCTACTCCTTGTAAATATTGCCATACCGAAAGCTGCTTCTTGGAAAGAAGTTTTTCGATGTTTTCTTTGGATAGTAATTCAACAGCCATTTTTGATTGCTTTAAGAAAATAGTAAAAAAGAAATCCAGCCATGGGGTGATGGTTTCATTATCGGTCTTATCCTCCTTCGCTAAAGCTTCGGCGGACAAGAAGGTTTTCTGACTCTGTCGAAGCGCAAGATAATACTCCGGCTTATTGTCTTCCACCAGCTTCTCGTGCGAGACATAAGGCATATACAAATACCCTTCTTTGAGTAGAAGAAGGTTTGTGAGAACGCGGCTAAGCCGGCCATTGCCGTCTTGGAATGGATGAATCTGTAAAAACTCAACAAGAAAATTACCCACAATAAGCAATGGATGATATTTTTTCTCGGCCAACGCTTCTTGAGTCCATTCAACCAACTCCTGCGTTTCTTTGGGCGTAAGATACGCTGGCGTCGTGTCGAAAAGAGTGCCAATGGATTTGTCGGTCGCGTCAATCATTTCAACTTTATTTTCTGTTTTTTTGTATTCACCTCTGTGAAGTTCGTCTTTTTTAACATACTTCAAGAGCTCTTTGTGAAAATACTTGATTGTGTTTTCTCCAAACTTAAGAGATTTCCAAGAATCGAAAACATTTTCGAGCAATTCAAAATAACCCTTCACCTCCTGCTTATCGCGATTAGTGAACTTTTGAATATCAATACCGCGCATCAGTTTTTCAACATCTTCATCAGAAAGCCGAGCTCCCTCAATACGAGTTGAGGCGCCTGTTGAAGTAATTAAAACCGACCGTTTGAGACGACCTAAAACTTGTGGGGAGAGCCAAGCCCCAGCAATCCATTGCCCTTTTAATTCATCAATTTGCGTTATTTTTGACCAAATAATGGCCGGAATATTATCAAGCCGATGATCAAATCTCTTATTTTTTGTCATAATTTATCTTTTACTTTAACTATATTAGATTATAGTAGATTAAGAAAGTGAAGTCAATAAGCAAATTATCGCTTTGCAAGAAAATCCCGTCGCGGGACGGGATTTTCTCAAAAGGATGGGCTCCCCTCCAGAGGCGGGCAGGGAACTGCGTTTTGCTTTCGCAAAAGGTGGCGATTGAACCTAAAAAATCTTGGCAAATACTATACAACCTGCCTCGATCCGCCTCGGGCGGAGAGGCAATAAACTTGCAACATACAATTTGGCTCCGCGACCTGGTCTCCTACGCTAGGTCCAATATAAAAAATATGAAATTTTGAGCTTAGCAAAATGTATGTGTGATACATTTGAGGCAAGGCCATTCCGTAGCCTTGGCGAAGGATGGCTCCGGCGGCAGGACTCGAACCTGCGACCAATTGGTTACATGTAATCCTGATGTTTCCATTAGGCATGGACTATATCACCACCATATCCGCCAAAGGGCGAACTTAGATGTCTCGGTATCTAGTCTCTACGGTGCCCCCGCCTCGGGCGGGGTTCCCACGGTATTGCCATGATCAAGTTTTAGGCTTACGCCCTGAACTTGTCGAAGGGTTCACCGTTATCCCGAGATTTTTCAATCCGTTTTTCAACGGAAAGCTGCGTTTATGTTCACAGCCAACTGCTCTACCACTGAGCTACGCCGGAATAATTATTCAATTTTATTTAATGATTTTAAAAATTCTTTTCCAAATCCCGATTTTAATCTTTTTTCTTCTTTCCGGGCTTGTTCTCTCGTGCCGACAAACTTTTTATAGATTAACTTCCATGGCCGATACGGTTTTGTCGATTTTGTTTCACCTCGATTATGAGCCTTAACTCGTTCATCCACATCTGCGCTCATTCCAACATAAATTCGACCATCTATTGCGCTCTTAATCGCATATACAAAATATTTCTGATTTATTTTCATATTTAGGCGTCTGCTGCTCCCTGCCTCTACCTATCGGCAGACAGGTACCGGCAGGCAGGTACTACTGAGCTATCTACCTGGCGGTAGACAGGCACCGGAATAAGTTTTCAATAAGAACTATATTATAGTTTAACAAACTAGAAAGATTTTGCAAGGCAACGGATATTATGAACTTTAACAACCGGATTTAGTAATTGAAAAAAGCTCCTTATTTGACATTCCTATTATTTTTATGTATAGTTGTTATGTGGCCTTCGAAATGAAAGTCGGCCGCATATTTTTTATGATACAAAAACAAACAGACAAAATTTTACCAAGCGAAACTGAAATGACTTTTGGCGGTCTTGGAATTGCTCCAAAAATTCTTGATATACTTTCAAAGTTAGGATTTGATGTTCCAACTTCAATACAGCACAAAGCAATCCCCGCGGCAATTGAAGGCGCTGACATTATTGGCATTGCCCAGACAGGAAC
>JAGVOW010000026.1 GCA_020052515.1 Brevinematales bacterium
CCTTCGTTCCGACATTGTCTGTGTGGCCCTGTATTGCCAGCTTGATTTTTTTGTTTTTCTTTAACTGCAGAACAATGTCGTCCAGAGTTTTTATGGATTTTCTCTTCAAGTAGGCCTGGTTAAACTCAAAATAAATATTGGGCACAACTACGCTTTCACCCTGTTTGACTTCTTCTAAATTGACCAATCCGAAGAATAGGCAATGATAGAAAACAGAGTGAAAAAGATTGCCGCCATAGAGACCTTCTCCAAGCCTGGAGAAGGGGAAACCGAGCTTCTGCGAGGCGGGGTCCGCGCAAAAAGCGAAACGCGCTCCCACGCGCAACTTTTTTGCTTTAAAACCGTTTTACTTGTAAAATAAAAAAATGCTGTTATAATCAAAAAGCTTGGGAACTCTTTATGCAAAAAAAACTTCTTTTACACACCTGTTGCGCGCCTTGTCTTACGCAGTGTCTATCCGTTTTAACAGGAGCTGATAGCTGGAATCAAATTCTCCCTCATCAGCCAGGTTTTTCTATCACGCTTCTTTTTGACAATCCCAACATTTACCCCGAAGAGGAATTTAAAAGAAGAAAAGGAGCGGTTCTTAAATTGGTAAAGATTTATCAGGAACAGGAAAACTCAATTGAAATAATAGCGGACTCCTCAGAGGAAAGGCGCATCTATTGGAACAAGATTGCCGCCCCTCTCAAAGATGAACCCGAGAAAGGAAAACGTTGCGCTTTCTGCTACGAAATGCGGCTGGAAGAGACCTTTAAAAAGGCAAAAGAACTGGAATTTGACACGGTGGCTACAACCTTAACACTCTCTCCATGGAAAGACGCCGGAAAAATCAACGCGATTGGGAAAAGGCTTTCGCTCCAATACGGGGTGGAATACTTAGAAAGTGATTTCAAAAAGAATAATGGCTTTAAGAAGTCCATAGCACTTTCCTTAAAGTGCCAGCTTTACCGGCAGAATTATTGCGGGTGTTTGTATTCTTTGAGATAAATCTTTTTGTTTGACTTTTTGTTAAAATATCCATAATATAATGACTTGAAATCTATTGGGTTGGTGAAAGCAATGGCCTCTGTAAAAGCGGTGAAGAAAAAGAAAAAAACTCAGGTAAAGCCGGGAAAATTAAAAAAATTAGTGATAGTGGAATCCCCATCAAAGGCATCTACTATTAAAAAATATTTAGGTAAAGACTATGAAGTAAAGGCGTCGGTCGGCCATATTATTGATCTGCCGAAATCGAGAATGGGCGTAAACCTGGAGACTTTTGATCCGGATTATATTGTAATGCGGGACAAATATAAAATACTCAAGGACCTTCGTGAATCAGCCAAGAATTCTTCGGAAATTATTTTAGCCTCTGATCCTGACCGGGAAGGGGAAGCCATTGCCTGGCACATCAAACGCGATTTTGAGAACAATGTATTGTCCAAAATAAAAGACAGGTCTATTCCCATTAAAAGAGTCAAATTTATGGAAATCACAGAATCTGAAATAAAAAAGGAAATCGAACATCAGGAGAACATTGATGAAAATCTGGTGGACGCTCAACAGGGAAGACGGGTAATCGACCGGATTTTTGGTTATCAGCTTTCTCCTTTATTGTGGAAGAAGGTAAAGTCCAAGCTTTCAGCCGGGAGAGTTCAGTCCGTTGCACTGCGCCTGGTCTGTGAAAGAGAAGAAGAAATAGAAAAATTTGTCCCGCAGGAATATTGGGAAATTTTTGCCGATCTTCAGAAAAACAAAGCTAAATTCAGGGCAGAATTGGTTAAAATAGACGGGAAGAAAGCCCTTGTCACAAATGAAAAAAGCGCTTTAAAAATAGAACGCGAGTTGTTGGAAGGCTCCTGCGCTGTTAAAGACATTAAGAAAAAGATGGTAAATCGCAATCCCTACGCCCCTTTTATTACCAGCTCGCTTCAACAGGCCGCTAATAATTTGTACGGTTATCCTTCTATAAAAACTATGTTGATCGCTCAACAGCTTTATGAAGGGATTGACCTGGGTAATACCAGAACTGGTTTGATTACTTACATGCGAACTGATTCTACACGCGTCTCACCGATAGCTCTGGACTTAGTGAGGGAATACGTAGAGAAAAATTACGGAAAAAATTATATTCCACTTAAACCAAATTTTTATTCGAATAAAAAAAGCTCACAGGATGCCCATGAAGCCATCCGGCCTTCAAATGTGGATTACCATCCGGAAGAAATCAAGAACCATCTATCTCCTGAACAGTATAAAATTTATTCTTTGATCTGGAAGCGTTTTGTCGCAAGCCAGATGAGCCCTTCACTTTCAGAGCAGAATACGATTGAAGTAGAAAACGGAAATAAAGTCCTATCGGCGGCCAGCTCGAAGATTGTTTTTGATGGCTTTTTACGGGTATCCGACCATTCAAAGGCGGGCAAGGAAAAAGAACTACCGGAAAATTTAAAGATTGGCGAAAAATTAGAATTGACAAATATCGACAAGGAACAGAAGTTCACAGAGCCGCCCGCCCGTTATACAGACGCTTCTCTGGTCAAGATAATGGAAGAATTGGGCATTGGCCGGCCTTCGACTTATGCCCCTACTATTTTCACACTGTCCAAACGGTATTACGTAAAGAAAGAAGGAAGAAGCCTTGTCCCTACAGTTCTAGGAAAATCGGTAAACAAGCTTTTAGTAGAAAATTTTCCAGAGCTCATTCACACCAGCTTTACGGCAGAGATGGAAGGCCAGCTGGATAATATTGAGGAAGGAAAAGGGAAATGGAAAACACTGGTGAAGAATTTTTATTCAACTTTTCACCCTATTTTAGAGAAAGCCTATGAAAACATTGACAGCATCAAAGGCAGTTTCGATCAGGAAACCGATTATGTCTGTGAGAAATGCGGAAAAAAGATGGTCAAAAAATTAGGCCGGTTTGGCATTTTTATAGCCTGTTCCGGCTGGCCGGAATGCCGAAACGCAAAGCCGCTTCCTCTGGGTAAATGCCCTCTCTGCAAAACCGGATTGGTAGTTCAAAAGAAAGGCAAACGAGGAAGGATTTTTTTCGGCTGTTCAAATTATCCGGAATGCGGCTTTGTTTCTTACTATAAACCGGCAGAAAAAAATGATTCCCCGGTTCCCTGTCCCAAATGCGGGAGCGTTTTATTTTTCCGCAAAGACAAAGGCCTTTCAAAATTAGTATGCTTAAACGAGGAGTGTAAGTATGAAGAAAAGGAAAACTAAAGTCATTCTTACTATTTTTTCTGTTTTTTTTCTTACTTCCAATTTTTTATTTTCTCTTTCCGCTACCGTCAATAATTGGAACACAGAGATAGTGTCAGCGCCTGGCTCGCAAAAAATTATTACCACGCTTGTCCCCGCTATGGTAGTCAATATCCAAAAAATGAACCATGATTATACAAAAATATCCTATAAAGGGTTTCAGGGTTGGGCAAAAACAAAAAATTTAACCTTTTATGAGAATATTTTTTCCAACATTAAGAATAAAGTAGCTCTTTCGGAAAAGATATTTCAGGATAAAGGGAAATATTACTTAGTGTATTACAAAGACGGCCGCCTGAATAAATACAACATTTCCGAAAGAATAATTGAGTCTTACCAGAATATCAGAGAGATGGAATCCGTTTACCCTTCCCCGGACAACGATTTGTTTTTAATAGAGGGCATAGCTACTAATGATACTGAAACCCGGAATTTTCAGATATATCGTTTTTCTTCCGGACAGTCAACTTATCTTGGAAGTTTTCCGAAAAACCGTTTTAATTTACAGGGTTTTCAATTTTCCCTGGACGCACAGTACATTGCTTTTGTTTTCTTAGTAGATGATATTTATCTTACATGCCTTTATAAGGCTGATAATGGAGAGCTTATTGGCTATGCCAGAGGCGCCTATGGCATCAATTGGGCCGGCCGCCAATTTTTGTTAAACAATAGCAAAGTCTTCTGGGCCTACGATCCAGGGAGCTCTATTCCTAATCTGGATATGAATTACTCGGAAGACAAGCTATTTATTAAAGCATCGCAAAACTGGCTAAGGGATGGCCAAATTGAAAGTAAAATAGAAGGTGAAAAACTCTATGTCAACGCTCAAAATGGCGTTCTGGAAATAGATTTAAAAACCAGGGCAATCGCTAAAACACCTTTTAAAAGCCTGGTTTTCAATCAGACAAAAATACTTAATTTCTACGTTCAGAATAGCGTTTCTTATTTAAAAAATGTTAAAAAAAATCAATCTTACTCTGAATTCCAAGGCGCCGAACCGTCCGCTGACTTTGTGTCTTTTTCTTCTTCCAATATTCTGGCCAGAAAAAAATATGAAAAGATAGATACACTTTTTTTATACGATGAAGAGGGCAAAGAAATTTATCGCTACCGCTCTATTGACGAGCCTATGGCGAAGAATGAAAATGGAGTTCTAGCTGAAGCTATATTTGAGAAAGACGTTGTAGTAATTGCCATTGAGAGTCCTGAAAAAGGTGGGGATTTTCACTTTATTTTTCAAAAAGGACAGAAGTGATCTAGCTTATTGGATCAAAAAAATGGCGTTTCCATATTCTGGAAACGCCATTTTCATAACTAGAGTTAATTTTATAATCCTAAAACCTTCATTAACTTTTCCGCTACTTTATTCATCACTTCTTCATTGTTGTAATCACCATTCTCGAGTCTTTCTTTTACTTCTTTTATCTTGTCTTCCCTTACATCCGGTGTCTGGTCAATAATACTCCGAATTTTAGCCTCTTCAGCGAGCTGTTTCGCTTCCTTGGATATTTCCGCTGTATCAGCTCCGGCAGACGTCTCACCATCCTTTTTTGCTACACGGTTAACCTTAGAATTTGTCTCAATTTCCCTTACACCGTTAATTCCGCGAATTTCCATAAATCGCCTCCTGATACAATCCTATTTTCGGAAGTTTTTGAACCAATCTTTAGGGTTTTTACACCAATTTTAATTTCAAGTAAAAAGCCTTTTATTCACGGGTCAAAAACGCTATAGTAAATTCGCCTTTTTCAAGAAAACCCTGAGAAATAATTTCCAAAACGCGCCCGCGGATAAATTCCTCATTCAGCTTTGTCATTTCCCTTCCTATTATAATTTCGGCATTTCCAAAAATTTTATAAATTACTTCCAAAAGCTTTTTTATTTGATAAGAAGACACAAAAATAACCAACAAAGCTCGAATTTCAAGATAAAGAGAAAGCTCTTTCCGCTGTTTTCCGGCGCTTTTTGAAAGAAAACCAAGAAACACCACTGAGCCTTGAGAAAAACCGCTAACAGAAAGTAAAGAGGTCAAAGCAGAGGGCCCTGGTATGGGCACAATTGGTACTTTCGCCAGAATCGCATCTTGAATCAAAACTCTCCCCGGATCAGAAACAGAAGGCACACCAGCGTCACTCACCAGAGCAATATTTTTACCTTCTAATAAAAGCTGAACCAGGCCCTTGCTGCTGTTTTTCTCATTCGCGGGCGAGTATTCAAAAAGCCGCTTGTGAATTTGGTAGTAGCTCAGGAGTTTTAAATGCCTTTCCCTGTTCTCACAGGCAATATAATCCACGCTTTTCAGCGTGTCCAACGCCCGAAGGGTAATATCAGCAAGATTGCCTATGGGAGTGGCTACAATATACAAAGTTCCGGTCATGCAGCCTTCGCTTGCTGAATTCTGGCTAAAGTAAGTGTATTATCTAAAAGCATCGCTATGGTAAGAAGGCCAACGCCTCCAGGCACAGGTGTAATAGCGGAGGCTTTCCTGGAAACACTTTCAAAATCAACATCCCCTACCACACGATAGCCGGAGAGCTTCGTTTTATCTTCTATCCGGTTGATCCCCACATCAATAACTACAGCCCCTTCCTTGACCATTTCCGCTGTAACAAAAAGAGGCTTTCCGATAGCGGCAACTAGAATGTCAGCGGAGAGGGATAATTCTTTCAAGTTTTTTGTCTTTGAGTGGCAGATTGTAACCGTCGCATTTCTTTGTAAAAGCAATGCGGCAATTGGTTTTCCCACAATATTGCTTCTGCCGAGTACCACTGCGTTCTTTCCTGCTAAGTCAATTTTATAATGATCCAGAACGTGGATGATTCCTTTCGGCGTACAGGGTTCTACCACACTGTTGCCCATAAAAAGTTTCCCAAAATTAAAGGGATGAAGGCCATCCACATCTTTCCAGGGATCAATTTTTTCCACTACTCTGTTTTCATCGATATGATCGGGCAGAGGAATTTGAACTAATATCCCGGTAATGGAGGCATCGAGGTTTAGCTCCTCTATTTTTTTTAAGACTTCTTCTTCGCTTGTTTCTTTCTTTAACTGAAAAACAATAGAACGAATACCTGCTTCGCGGCAGGCTTTTTCTTTCGAAGCAACATAACTTTTCGAGGCAGGATCGTCCCCAACCAATATCACAGCAAGGCCCGCTTCAATCCCCTGCTCTTCTATCTCCCGCTTAATCTTTTCGCGGTGCGCCATCGCTACTTCTTTTCCTTCCAGATTTATCATGATTATCCTCATTTTTAGCTTTATTTTCCGAAATTTGCTCAATATCATCCGCTTTTATGACAATCGGCTTCCATTCCTGAATGATTTTTGCCTTCATCTCTTCTTTCAAAGACTCTTTCTGCTTATCTTCCAGAAGATAGAGCCTCACCACCTGCGCCGCTTTTTCAACAAAGTCGTTCAAAACTTTTGTGTGGCCTGCCTTTTTATAAAGCTTGACCGCGCTGACCTTATCATTCTGGTCAAAGTAAAGAAGGTCCGCCACGCGAATAATCCCGTCTTTATAATTGGTCGCCAAAAATATTTTGAGGGCGTTTTTATGATCCCCCTGATTAAAAAGCTCATTTCCACGACGAATGAGAGGAATTCTTTCTTCTTCAGTCAAGGTTTTCTCCTTCACTATCATTTTAGCAAAGAAGAAAAAAAAGGTCAAAATTTAATAACGGCTGTCGGCGTATTCCAGCCACCCGCCCGCTTTTACCAGAGCCATGTCAAAATCGTCGATTTTAAACCCAACAATTTCCTTCTTTCCTTCCGCCTCAATAGCAAAAGAAGATTTCTGAAAGTCAAAAGAAACAGCGGCTTCTTTACCCTTAAAGCTACTAAAAATTTCTGAAAGTTTTTCTTTCGGCACTTCAATAGCCAGCATCCCGCCGTTAAACATATTTTGCCGGAAAATCCTCGCGTAGCTTTCCGCTATGACAACGGTAATGCCGTTTACTTCCAATGCCCAGGGAGCATGCTCCCGAGAAGACCCGCAGCCAAAATTATCACGCGTAATAACAACCGATTTACCGGAAATGTCTTTTCTGGCATCAAAACCGGGAAGCTTTAAATCTTCCAGCAAATAAGGCTTCAAAGCCTCTTTTGTGATTTCCGTCAGGTATTTCGCCGGAATGATTTCGTCTGTATTGATATCGCTTCTATCCAGAAATAAAACTTTTCCTCCAAACTGCTTCATAATTGCCTCCAAAATAACTATTATGTTGTTTTTGCCACGAACCAACACAAACATCCACGAAATTTTTTTCGTGTCTTTCGTGGTTCCGTTCCTCCTTCGCGTGCATTAGCGGATAAAACGGTCTTCCGCAAAGACACGCCAAGATACGCTAAGCTTTACTTAGTAGAGCACCAAAGCGCTGAATTGTTAATTTTCCCTGCAATAGCTGTGGCAGCCGCTGTCGCGGGGCTCATTAAATGGACTGTACCGCCCTTACCCATCCTGCCGTAAAAATTCCGGTTGGTGGTAGAAGCGCAGACTTCCCCGGCCGCGAGCACCCCATTGCTCATGCCCAGACATGCCCCGCAGGTCGGGTTAGTCACACAAAAGCCCGCTTCCGCAAAAATATCAATAATACCTTCTTTTAAAGCCATGGTATAAATCTTCGGCGTGGCCGGCGAAAGAATCCCGCGTACCGCATCGGTAATTTTTTTACCCTTCAGGACTTGCGCCGCGATCCTCAAATCCTCAATTCTTCCATTCGTACAGCTTCCAATATAAATCTGATCCACCGGCGTGCCTTCCATTTCACGGACAGGCTTGACCTGATCCGGCTTGTTCCCAAAAGTGACCATTGGCTCCAGATTTGATAAATCATACTCAATGACCTTTTCAAATTTCGCGTCCGGATCGGACTTCCAGCGGCCGTATTCCTTCAAGGCCTCTTCTTTAGAAGCAAACTCGCCCTTAATAAATTCCCATAAATATTCCACAGTGGCCATATCAGGACAGCAGATGCCGCTTGTCCCGCCGGCTTCAATCGCCATATTGCACAGCGTCATACGTGATTCCATAGACATTTCATCAACCACGGGACCGGTAAATTCCATCACATGGTCGGTCGCGCCATTCACGCCGATCTGCGAGATAATAAAGAGGATCGCGTCTTTCGCGTAAACACCTGCCGGCAATTTGCCTTTTAAAACAAACTTTATTGTCTTAGGGTATTTAAAAGCGCAAACTCCTTTCAAAATACCCACTTCCAGGTCAGTTGTTCCCACCCCCGCGGCAAACGCGCCGAAAGCGCCATGCGTACAGGTATGTGAATCCCCCATAATAACCGTATAGCCAGGCCGGACAAATCCCTTCTCCGGGAAAATAGCGTGGCATACTCCATTTCTACCAATATCAAAGAAATCTTTAATTCCGTTCCGGCGCGCCCAATCACGCAATATTTTACCCTGCTCGGCTGTTTTGCTGTCCTTTGCCGGCGTAACATGGTCAATCACCGCCTTGATTTTATTGGGATCAAAAACCCTATCCTTGCCGCGCGCCATGAGGTCCGTAATGGCGATCGGTGTCGTGATTTCATGGCAAAAGACCGCATCTAATGAAAGCACAAAACTGTCCTCGAACGGCTTGTCTACTAAATGCGCGTCAAAAATCTTTTCCGCAATAGTTTTACTCATTTGAAACCTCCTATGAGAAAAAAATTGCAAAGCAATTTTTTTCGGTAATTTTAAAATTCTTTAAATAGTATAAAACACCAATTCCGTTTGTAGAGACGCACGGCCGTGCGTCTCTACA
>JAGVOW010000084.1 GCA_020052515.1 Brevinematales bacterium
CTTCCCCATTGGCGTAAAGGGCAGAGTCAAAACTTTCTGCCTGATAAGTATTCCAGCGGAAGACCAGATAAAGCCCTTGAAGCGGCTTCCAGGCAAGGCGAAGGGCCAACATATTTCCTGTTTCGTCTCTGGTAAAATTCCGGAGATTCTGCCACTTAAAAGTCGTCTTAAAATCTTTCTGAAAGAAATAGGCCGAACCGATCAGGTAAGAACGCAAGTTCTTCTCGTCCAGAAAATCGCTGTATCGGGTTCTTGCTTCTCCCTCCAATTGATTCATCCAGTTCCAATCCAGACGAACGGCGGAATTAAAGCGGAGTTCGTATTTTTGTTTAAACAAAAGATTGGTGGATTTAGAATAAAAATCCGCGTAAAACTGAGTTTCTAATAAAGAAAAATCACAATTGATCCCGGTAAAAACTCCCAATACGTCTTTTGAGCTATGGAGAATATCGCCGGCATTAGGGGCGTTAAAATTTGTCTGGGCATAATAGCCTAAAAGGGAGGCGCTCCAATTCCCCAGATAAAGCAATCCACCTTGCTCAAAAGAAAGGCCGTCAAATTGAGCGGCTTCTCCATAAAGATTCAAAAAACTGCCGACAAAGCTGTCGTAATAAAAACTGCCGCCCATATTAAAAAACTTCTTGTTCAAATGTTCCTGCCGGGCAAGGGTGAAGCCGGTTGTTGTTTCGGCAACGGGAATCTTGAATTCAATATTGCCGCCATAATCCAGCTGATTGGTAAGTTTATAGCCTGGGTCATTATCAAAATAGGAATAAAATCCGCTGAGGCGCGGAAGGGGATAAAAACCGCCCAGGTTAAAAAGCGGGGTGTTCCAGGCAAAGGCGGCGCCTTGAAAGTAGTCGCGTGCTTTATTGTTGTCTGAGTCAGCGGATAGGCTGTAATAAGGTTCAATTCCCCTGTCCAATTTTTTAATGGGCGGCCCGCTGATAGAATACACGGTAGGGTAAAAAGGGCTTCCAAACAAGAGGTTCTGCCCGAACCTTATTTTGTAATGCCCTGCAATGATTTTTAAGTCGGTAAAATCCGCTCCTACGTGAAAGCGGGAATGGGCAAAAGCTTCCCTCCATGGAGAGAAAAGAAGCGAATTGGACACAGTTTTCGCGGCGAAGAAAAACTGAAAATTCCCGATATGAGCGAGTAATTGGTGATTAAAACTATCGCAGGATTCATTTTGATTGGTTATCCCGTTTGAAGATTGATTTTCCTTATTGTTTTCAAATCCAAGTTTTATTTTTAGTGACAGGCTCTTTTCCGCCGGCGGCTCAATGGAAATAAAGGGGGAAATATGGTGAAGTTCCGCTTCCGTTAAACCGGCGTTTGTCAGTTCTAATATTTCGGAAATTTCTTTCTGTGCCAGATAATCTTTTACTTTCCGGCTTTTCTCCTGATCCATAGAAGGAAGCGCCGCGACGGCTTTTGAGCTTGCCTTGTAAAGATTGAGCGGATGAATGAGCAGGTCATTGTAATAATCAACCGCTTCCTGCATTTCATCAGCGTCCAATCCCTCTACCCAATCCTCAATTTTTTTCGATTGGCTTT
Source organism: Brevinematales bacterium (assembly GCA_020052515.1). Classification (GTDB taxonomy): domain Bacteria; phylum Spirochaetota; class Brevinematia; order Brevinematales; family JAOACQ01; genus JAGVOW01. The sequence continues at coordinate 1,561 of JAGVOW010000084.1, forward strand.
CAATATAAAAGTATTTTTTGAGAATTTCCAATGTTTCTTCATTGCATCCAAAAAGCAGCAAGTCCTCAAAAGTGGAAATTTCTCCCTTTGATTGACGGTAAGTGATGATTTTTCCGGCCAGGTTTTCTTCCAGTTCAATCAATCTGAAAAAGCGCTGGAGAGGTTCCGGGCAAATCCGGTTGAGGTCTCTTTTCTCCTGAATAAAATAATTGTAGAACGGATTATTTATATTCGAGAGAGTGCTTTCCTGAGAGTAAAGACAATGGAAAAAGAATAAAAGCCAGAAGGGCAAAGTGAAAAAAATATTTTTAATTTTCATAAATCCATATTTATTAAGATTATTGTATTCATCTTATTATAGGCGCGGTTAATTAACCGCGCCTATAATAAGATGTACTATTTTAAAACTTTTTTAGTTTTTAGACAAGTATTTTACAGGGCGCTGTTTCGAATAGCTTTTCCTAAAAATTGGGAAAATTGGTTCTCAATATCTTCGATTTTTTCTTTGACCACGACTCTGCGGCCGGAGTTGAAAAGTACTACGGTAGTGTCAAGTGTTTGTTCATAAGATTCAATTAAGAATGGATTTATGGTGTATTTTTCACCATTGAGGCGGGAAACGTGGATCATAAGCATTCCTTTATTACTTTTTCTCCCCCTTTCAAAGGGGGTTGGGGGGATTTCCCTCGTGACTGTGTAACTTTAAATCCCCCTAGCCCCCTTTAAAAAGGGGGAACTATTATCTCTTCAACTGCAATATTTCCCGAAGCATATCATCGCTGGTTGTAACCACGCGGGAATTAGCCTGAAAGCCCCTTTCAGTCACAATCATATCAGTGAATGTTTCTGACAGGTCAACATTACTCATTTCCAGGGCGCCGGCGTAAATCTTGCCTCTTCCCTGGGTTCCAGCAGCTCCGGTATTTACCATTCCGGAGTTGTTTGATTCAGTATAAAGGCTTTCCCCTTCTTTAGTCAAAGCCATAGGGTTGACAAAAGCCCCAATGGCAATCTGCCCAAGGATTCTTCTTTCACCATTGGAATAAGAACCAGTTACGGTTCCAGAATCATCTATTTTAAACGATTCCAGATAGGACATTTCATAACCGTCCTGGAAATAAGCGCGGGTTGTAGTAGGAGAGCTGAATTGAGTAATAGAATCTTTTACCTGGCCGGTAGCGCCCAGGTCTAAACTAAAGTTTCTGGTTTCGCCGTCGGGAAGGGTATAAACAACATTAGCGGTCAGCTGGCCGGTTGCGGCTTCCTGAGGATTTGTTCCATTTGCTTCCCGGATGGAAGCGATGGTTCCATTGGTATTAAAGTTCATAAGAAGCTGGTTGTTGGTATCCACTTTTGCCCCGCCGATATTCATGCGGATATTGTTCGCGTCAATTCCATCAATGGTGACATTCGCGCGCCATTGGTTAAGGGCCTCTTTTCTGAAGTTGACTACCATTCTTCTCTTTGTACCATATCGGTCCACGACATCAATGCTGGTAGAATGGGTGTTCTTTATCAAATCATCCGGCGATGGATTTGGCCCCAATATAGGGGTGTCTAAATTCAGGTTGCTCTTCAACTTCGCGTTCGTTGTTTCTCTTGCTTCCAGCTTTTCCATAATGGGGATTTTAGTGTCTTCTAAAGGCGCGGAAGTATTGATAATACGGTCGCCGTTTTGAAGCGTGACGGCGTTCCACCCTTGAACTTTTAAGCCGTTTGCGTTGACCAGCAGTCCATCCCGGTCAATCATAAAATTACCCGCGCGGGTATAAAATGTCCTTTCACCCTGCTTTAAGGTAAAGAATCCCTCGCCTGTTATAGCGAGGTCTGTGTTTTTACCCGTGGTTTGAACGCTTCCCTGGTTCATAAGCGTATCAATGCTGGCTACTGTCATGCCGAGGCCGACCTGACGGGGATTTAAACCCCCTCTTTCGTCAGTAGGCTTTGCCGCGCCTGTGAGGGTCTGGGATAAAATATCCTGGAAGGTTACTCTTCCCTTTTTAAATCCCGTTGTATTGACATTGGCAACATTGTTACCAATTACATCCATTCTGGTCTGGTGGTTCTGCAATCCGGAAACCGCAGAATAAAGAGATCTCATCATAAACTGCTCCTATGTAAAATTTGCGTATTGTCAAAAACTTTCGATAACTTATCTCCCTGCTCCCCCTTTTCAAAGGGGGTCGGGGGAATTTCTCTTCTTTATTCTAAAATAGGGACTTCTCTTCCTCTCTGAATGGAAGAATTTGCGTCGTAAGATTCCATATAGGGATCTAAAACAGAGGCATTTATCGCCGCATCAATTTGTTCTTCTTTCATTTCTATCTTTTGGTTTTCTTTTAGCATAGAAAACTGCTCGGCATTACTTACCTGAGGGTTGCTGACCTGCTGGATCTGTTCCAGCGTTACATCAGTGCCATTAATAGAAAGAGAGGTATTTCCTTCTCTTATCTTGATGCTTTCTACGGTGCCGCTGCTGACATTCCCCAATTCATCCTGCCATACCACATTTTTATTGACCAGTCCTACTGCTTTCGAAAAAGCAAATTCTTTGGTCAGATTCTTCATGTTGTCTGTCAGATTATTCATTTGTTTGAGAGAGGTAAATTGCGCCATCTGGCCAATAAATTCCTTGTCTTCTAGAGGCTTTGTCGGATCTTGAGTCTTGAGCTGAGTGATCAGAAGCTTCATAAAATCAGCTTCTTCTAAAGTGCTTTTGCTGACAATTTTCTGGTCTTCTTTCAGCTTTTTGTTAAAGCCATCGACCCGGTAATTGAGTTCATTCATCTCCTGCGGAGATAATTGGGTATTCACTGTCATAAAGCCTCCCCTTATGCTAGGTAGTTTATACTGGAATCATAAAGACCTTTTGAATTTATGATTCCATTCTCGTCAAAATTAACAGTTTCAAGGTTTTCCCCGTTGTAAAGGCCGCTGCCCTTCTCAAAAGCGCTTTTATTTTCACCGCCGCCTTCCCCTTGCCCCAAACTGACATCCAGATTTGTTAGAAGAATCCCGGCTTGCTGTAGCGCTCTTTGTAAGTCGCCCAAATTCTGGTCAAAGAGGGCTTTTGCCTCCGGCGTAGACACCACGATTTTTCCCAGAATCTGGCCTTCTTCAAAAGTGAACTTCATATTCATTTTGCCAAGCTCCGGCGGGGTCAGGCTCATTTTAAGTTCGCTCTTTCCGTCTTTTAAAGTAACCAGCGCTTTGCCGGTAATATTTTGAAAAAGAGCTTCCAGATTTGCTTTGCTGACATGAGAAGCATAGCTGGTATAATGCTTTGCGGCAATGTTCTGAGAAGCCTCCGTTTTATTATTAGATAAATTCATTTCCCGAACTTTAAGCAAATCGCTGTTTTCTGTGTCCATTTTCTGACCCATTTTATTGGACTCTATCTTCTTTGCGGCAGCTTCGTTTTGAATAGATGGAGCGGTTTTTTCTGAAAGAGCGCTGTCTTTTGCTGTTTTACTCGGCAAAGCCGGATTTTCTTTTTCTTCGGGAGACCTTTTGTCTATTACCTTGACTTTGTTTCCCGCTTTATTGTCAGTTTCCTGCTCTGAAATTTTTTGTCCGGCGGCATTGTCTTGAAGTACTTCTGTTTTATTATCTTTTGATCCGGTCTGGCTGGAATAAATAGAATTAATTTCTTCGAGGTTTTTTTTCCAGAACTTCAGGAAGTTTTGGAGGCCTTTTTGATTGGACGGATCCAATAGCTGGCTCAATTGAGATAAAAGGCTGTTTAAAAGCTGCGAAAGATCACTGTTAAATTGTTTCAGGTCAAAAGGATTAGCCGAAGATTCACCGGCTGCTTTTTGTAAAATAACTTTTATCTTTTCAAGCAGGGATTTTATTTCTTCGACAGGCAGTGATTCGGATTGTCCGGAGTTTTCACATATTTTTTTTAGATTTTCTTCCAACTTCTTTATTTTATCGCTCAATTCCTGAATGGATGTATTTTCTTTGCGCTCACTGATTCTCTCCGGTTCTTTAGAAACACTTTTTAAGGTTTCCAGAAAAGATTTGTCTTTTAACGATTTTTCTTCTTTTCGGTCCATTTTTGTCAACCGAACCTCATTAACTTTCGATGAATTTTCTGCCGCCGGCAGGCTAAACATTCTTTCCATCATAGTAGGTTTACATCCTTATAATGGTCTTCATGAATGATTTTCGGTAGATTTGGAAAAAGTTTAAGGGAAAGCCCATGTATTTTTGGTGGAATAGTTTTTTATTTGCCGCACTTCACTTTAAGGGATCTTCTTTCCGAAAATTACTCATATTTTATGTGGGGATTTTGTGCAGGAAGAAGGTTTGTTGGATATTTCTGTACTCTATGTGGAAGACAGCCAGGAAAGCCGTGAGGAAATGCTGGTCTTTTTGAATTTGAAGGTAAAGAAAATCTGGACAGCGGAAAATGGCTTGCAGGCGTTGAAAACTTTTAGTGAGGTAAAGCCGGATTTAATTATCAGCGATTTAGACATGCCTCAAATGAACGGCATAGAAATGGTAAAAGAAATCCGGAAAGAAAACAGAAATGTCCCTATTATTATTGTCAGTGAAAAATGCGATTTTAATTATGTCATTCAAGCTTTTAATTCTGGAGTGAAGCATTTTCTGGAAAAGCCGGTGGATTTCTCTCAATTGGAAGCGTGTCTGGCGGGTTATGAGAAAGATATTCAATACGAGAAAGCCATTGTGAAGCAGAAAAATCTGATAAAAGCTATTCTGGACTTTCAAGAAAATATGATTGTTTTGACCAATGGAAAAGAAATATTGAATGTGAACAAAAAGTTTGCCGACTTTTTTGGTTTCCAGGATTTAAAAGACATTGATTTATCTGATTTTTTTGTCCGGGAAGAAGGATACATTTATAATATAGACGGAAACAATTGGCTGGAGTATCTGCTGGGGAGCAGTAATATTGCCCATAAAGTGAAGCTGCTGGGCAAAAATCGTTCTGAAAGCCAGATATTTTTTATCCAGATCAATCAATTTGAGATGGAAGAAAATTATTTCATTATTTCTTTTAGCGATATCACTGAATTGGAAAAAGAAAAAAAGGTCATTGAACATCAGGCCGAAACGGACCATCTTACCAATCTTTACAACCGGCTGAAGTTTGAGAATGTTCTTTCTCAGGAATGTATACGTAGCAGCCGGTATAAAAATAAGTTGGGCATGATCATGATTGATATTGACAATTTCAAAAAAATCAATGACTCTTATGGCCATCTGGCTGGGGACAATGTATTAAAAGAATTAGTCGCAGTGGTAAATTTTTCTATTCGGAAAACAGATATTTTTACCCGGTGGGGCGGGGAAGAATTTGTCATTCTGGCTACAGAAACTGATTTGCCAGGAGTGGCTTTGTTTGCGGAAAGAGTCCGCGCTGACATTGAAAACCATAATTTTCCTGAGGTGGGTAAGGTTACTTGCAGTCTTGGGATAGCGGAATATGTTGAAAATGAACCAAAGGAAAACTTTATTAAGCGAGCGGATGAAGCGCTTTACCGGGCAAAATTTTATGGCAAAAACAGAGTGGAAAAATAGGAGGAAAGGGAAAATGAGGGAAAAGCAGCATGTAAAAGGCAAAAGCAAAGGAAAAATAATGCTTTACGCTTTGAGCACCTGTGTCTGGTGCAGAAAAACTAAAAAGCTTTTAGATAGTCTGGGCGTAGAATACGATTATGTGGATATGGACCAGCTGGAAGACGATATTCGTAGTGAGTTTGACCGTGAGCTCGAAAACTGGAATAAAAACACGTCTTTTCCTACTCTTGTCATTAATGACAATAAATGTATAGTTGGTTTTGAGGAAGAAAAAATTCGCCAGGAGCTAGAGTGATTTATGGAAGAAATAATAATTTCTCCGGAAGAGATCAAACAGGTTTACCAAAAGCTTTTCCGGGAAGCGGAAGCTGGGGGCTATCATTTAAATCCGGATATTGAGTTTACAAAGGACTTAATACAGGGCCTGCTTGTCAATGAAAAGCGTTATGGTTACTGGGCTTGTCCATGCAGGCTGGCCTCTGGAGGAAAAGAGGAAGATCTGGATATTATTTGTCCTTGTGATTACCGCGACGCTGATATTACTGCTTATGATGCTTGCTATTGCGCGCTTTATGTTTCTCAGGAGATTGTAGAAGGAAAAAAGAAAGCGCACCCTATCCCTGAACGCCGTCCGCCGAAAGGGCAGAGAAAGCCGGTTTTACAGCCGGAATCTCCTCGGAATATTAGTTCACTGCCTCTTCCTGTTTGGCGCTGCAAGGTTTGCGGTTATTTATGCGGGCGTGAAAACCCGCCTGAAAATTGCCCGATTTGTAAAGCTAAAAAAGAGCGATTTGAACGGTTTATATAGGACAATTCTATTCCCAGGCTTTTGGAATAAATCAGCGCAGGTTTTCCGGAATATCACACAGAGCGAGCAAACCACGGATGGTTTGCGCCCCGGCGATCCAAACAAGGATGTTTATAAAGCCGGGCGCGGCGTGTGATATTCCGGAAAACCGGAGCATGTTTCCAACAGCGACGCGCGCTCCCGCGCGCCAAGAAGTTGCAATAATAGTGAAAATTCTTTATAATTTTTCAAATTTGGGATTAAAGGTACAGAGATTTATGGAAAAACCTGGCAAAACAAAACAGCTATTTTTCTTAACTATTTTCATTGGCCTTATTCTGGTGTTTTTTGCGGCAGTTGAAATCGTTCTGAGAGCGGTGGGTTACGGTTATAGTACGGAGCCATTTGTGAAGCCCAGAAATATGCCGGAAGTGTATATTGAAAATACACAATTTGCCAATAAATACTTCAGCCGGAAAGTGGATTTTTCAGTTTTTAACAATAGAAGCATTTTTGATGTAAAAAAACCAAAAAATTTCTTGCGGGGTTTTATGATTGGTGAATCCTCCGCGCAGGGTTATCCTTTTGAGTCCAATCACTCTTTCGGCAAAATCGCGGAAGTGATCCTGGATAATCTGGGGAAATATGAGCATGTGGAAATCATGAATTTAGGTTTTTCCGGTTTGAGTAGTTATTATTTAAAGGATACGGCAAAAAAACTGCTGAAATATGAGCCGGATTTTATATTGATTTATGCCGGCCACAATGAGTACTACGGGGAAATCGGCGAGGCCGCCGGTGGAACTCCCCTGACTAAAAATGTTTATCTTGCCTTAAAAGAATGGAAAGTTTTTCAATTGATATTTGATGTGGTTTACAAGCTTACGTACAAGAAAGACGACTCGAAAACCTTGATGGCCGCTAAATACAATAAAATTAAACTGCCTCAAAATAGCGCTCTGGATAAAAGAGTGGCCCTGCAATTTATAGAGAATTTAGACAGCATTCTAAAGGAATACTCGGTTAGAAAAATCCCTGTTGTGGTGATAGAGCCAGTTTACAACCTTTACGATATGCCTCCTTTTGCCGGGGGAAAAGACACGGAAAACCTTGCTTTTATTCAAAAGTATAAAAGTGTTTTCCAGAGCGGTGACCGGGCCCAAATGAAAGCGCTTTTTAAAGAAAGGCTTTCTCACAAAGAATACGACAGCAACGCCAATATTGTTTATTTAGACGCTCTGTACCAGCAAAATCTTTCTGGGGTATCTGCTTTATCTAATTTGATTGCCGCAAAAGACATGGATGTTATTCCTTTTCGGACGAGAAGCGGTTTAATTCAGGAGCTGCGCGATTATTACCAGGAGAAAACCAATACTTATAAGAATTTGTATTATATTCCATTGTTCAGCGTTTTAACCAACCGCTATGGCGAAAAAGTTTTGGGAAACCAGATATTTATTGATCACCTTCATTTCAATATGAAAGGCCAATTAGCGGTAGGTAAAATTGTTACCGAAAAAGTGGAAGAAATATTTAATTTTAACCCGGAGCAGAAGCAGAAAGCCGAAAAACTGTTTCAAGGTGAAAGCAGTTTATTGACGGGAATGGGTTATTTGCCGGTTTATGAAATGATAGCTTATGGAAGCATAAAGGATATTTTGAATGACGCGCCTTATAAAAGCATGCTGATCCCCTATGTTTTTGATAATTTCCCCCTTTTAAAGAACGAAATACTCAATAATGAAGAGCTGATGAAGTTGATTGTTAAAGACGCGAAGCAAAAGGGCGGATCGGCGTTCAGGCTGGTCCGGATTGTCGAGAATTATTATTTTAAAAGGGAAGATTTGAAGAAATATTATCAGCATTTGATTGCCGGGGCTATGCTTTATCCCGGGTCTTTTCTTCCTTACTATAGCTTAGCGCTTTTCTTTTCAGCGAGCAGTAAGAATGAAAACTTAGCGAAAGACTTTTTTACAAAGGCTTATCTTTTGTCTGACAAGAAGAAAGATATTTACAAAGATTTTGAGTTTTATTTTAAGAGCGATGCCCAAAAAATAAAATAAGAGGAAACAAGAATGTCTCGATTAAAATTGGTAAAAGAGTTTTATCAATACGTCCGGCAGAACAAAAAGTTGTGGCTGATCCCGCTGTTGATTTTATTAGGATTGATTGGGATGGCAGTGATCGTTTCCCAGTCACAGGCTATCGCGCCTTTTATTTATTCATTGTTTTGACGTAGATTACTTCAGTATGAAGAACATTTCTATTCTGGGCATTTCCGCTTTCTACCATGATTCAGCGGCCTGTCTGGTGAAAAATGGCGAAATTGTTGCCGCCGTTCAGGAAGAGCGTTTTACTCGTAAGAAGGGAGACGCTGATTTTCCTATCCAATCTGTAGAATATTGTTTGAGTGAAGCTGGCTTGAGCTTAGATCAGCTTGACTTTGTCGTTTTTTATGACAAGCCTATCTCTAAATTTGACCGGATATTAGCCTCTTATATCCATAGGGCCCCCAGGGGACTTTTATCTTTTATCCAGGCAATGCCTCTCTGGCTCAAAGATAAACTCTGGGTTGAAGACACCATTCAAAAGGAACTAAAATTCCGCCGGGATATTTTGTTTACAGAACACCACCAGTCGCATGCGGCAAGCGCTTTTTTCCCCTCTCCCTTTGAGGAAGCCGCGATTCTTTCTATTGACGGTGTGGGCGAATGGGCCACCACCACTATTGGAAAAGGAAAGGGCAATCGGATTGAGCTTTTGAAGAAGATTGATTTCCCGCATTCACTGGGCCTTTTGTACTCTGCTTTTACTTATTATTGCGGCTTTAGAGTGAATTCGGGGGAATATAAATTGATGGGGTTGGCACCTTACGGAAAGCCAAAGTACGCCGGGGTGATAAAAAAAGAGCTCTTAAAAATCGCCGAAAATGGGTCTTTTATTCTCAATGAAAAGTATTTTAATTATATATCCGGACTGAAAATGATCAGCAAAAAATTTGAGAAGCTCTTTGGTCATAAAGCCTTAAGGGCGGATCAGAAGCCCACAGAGTTTTATATGGATATTGCCGCGTCCATCCAGCAGGTTTTTAATGAAATATTGGTTTTATTGGCCATTCAGGCAAAAAAGGTGACCGGATTAGACCGGCTTTGCATAGCGGGCGGGGTGGGGCTAAACTGCGTCGCGAATTCCCACATATTAAAAGAAGCCGGATTTCAGGATGTCTGGGTCCAGCCGGCTTCCGGTGATGCTGGAGGCGCTCTGGGCGCGGCCCTTTGCGTTTATTACAATTACCTGGGTAATGAAAGGACGGTTCATGGATTAAAGGATCTGCAAAAAGGGTCTTATCTTGGGCCCATGTTTTCTGATGATGAAATTGAAGCGGCATTAAAGCAAATAAACGCAAAATACAAAAAAGTGGATAGGAGTGAGCTGGTTCGGACCGGGGCGCAGGCGATCGCGGACCAAAAAGTAGTTGCCTGGTTTCAGGGACGTATGGAATTTGGCCCGCGGGCTCTTGGAAACCGTTCTATTCTGGGAGATGCCCGATCGGAGACCATGCAGTCGACTATGAATTTGAAAATCAAATTCCGGGAATCTTTCAGGCCATTCGCTCCCGCTGTTCTGGAAGAGAAAACAAAAGATTATTTCGAGTTTGAGAAACCTTCTCCTTATATGCTTTTTGTTGCGCAGGTAAAGCAGGATAAATTGTTGCCGGTAGACAGCTCCGGAAAGAGCGGCCTGGAATTGCTCAAGTTGAAGCGCTCAGACATTCCAGCGGTAACTCACTTAGACAATTCAGTCCGTCTGCAAACCGTGTCACAAGAAACAAATCCTTTGTTTTGTGAATTGCTGCGGGAAGTAGAAAGAATTTCGGGATGCCCTGTAATCATTAACACTTCTTTTAATGTCCGAGGGGAGCCTATAGTCTGCAGCCCTGCCGATGCTTACCGCTGTTTTATGGGCACCGATATCGATTTGCTGGCGATAGGGAATTTTGTCCTTTTCAAAGAAAAGCAGGCGGAGAATGCCCCAATAAATCTGGAGTTGAAAAAATGGAAACAAACTCTTATCAAAGATTAATTTTATCTGAGAAAAAGCGCCTGAAAGAGTTCGGCTATTTTTTTGCCCTCGGGATGGTAATACTATCGGCTCTTTCTCTCTGGAGAGGCTGGGCCTGGCCGGTAAGGGCTGCCGCTATGACAGTCGGCCTTGGCTCTTTTACTCTGGCGCTGGTCTATTATCAGTTTTTAAAAGTGCCTTATTTGATTGTATCCTCAATTGGCAAATTCTTTGGCAAAGTGCTCGTTGTCATTTTATTTACTATCGTTTTTTACGGCTTATTTACTCCTATCGCTTTTATTTTGAGGCTTTCCGGGAAAGACGTCATTAAGAACAATTCGCTTGAACCGAAATGGATTGATATCCCTTCGGAACAAAACAATCCGAAACAGATCGAAAAGCTTTTCTGAGGCCTAAATCAACGACAGCGGGACAACCCCCGGGCCCCCTTTATTAAGGGGGAATTCGCGTCCTCGAGATTTGACTTTTGGGTGAAAGAAAGATATAATCAAGTCCATTTTCTACAAGCAATAATAGGCGGGGGCTTATCATTGAAGATCAAAAATGCGGAATTGTCAAAAGCAAAGACGGCTCTGGTTCATGACTGGTTAACGGGTATGCGCGGAGGGGAGAGGGTTTTAGAGTCGATTTATGAGCTTTTCCCGGCGCCGGTTTATACTTTAATTCAGACAAAAAATTTCAAAAGCAAAATTATTGATATAAAAAATGTGGCCACTTCTTCTCTACAAAGAATTCCTTTTATAGGAAGGTTTTACCGGAAACTGCCGGCTTTATTCCCGAAAGCGATAGAAGAATTTGACCTTTCTTCTTACGATCTGGTTTTGTCTACTTCGCATGCGGTCGCGAAAGGTGTTCTGACGAATTCAAATCAGCTTCATATCTGTTATATGCACACGCCTATTCGTTATGCATGGGATTTAACTTTTCAGTATTTGCGGGAAGCCGGTTTGGACAAGGGTGTTTTTAGCCATTACGCGAGGAATGTCCTTCATAAAATCCGTTTGTGGGACGTTATTTCCGCCAGCCGGGTAGATCATTTCGTGACGAATTCGCATTATGTTGCTCGAAGGATCAAAAAAATATACGGCAGGGAATCTACAGTAATTTATCCTCCAGTCGATGTCGATTATTTTGATCTATACGAAAAAAAGGAAGATTTTTACCTGGCGGCTTCGCAGATGGTCCCTTATAAAAAAATGGATTTGATTGTAAAAGCCTTTCTGTCTTTGCCTGACAAAAAGTTGGTGGTTATTGGGAAGGGACCTCAATTTAATAGGGTGAAAAAGATAGCCGGAAAAGCCAAAAACATAGAAATTTTAGGGTACCAGCCGGATTCTGTTTTAAAAACCTGCCTGCAGAGGGCAAAGGCTTTTATTTTTGCCGCTGAGGAAGATTTTGGCATTCTGCCGGTGGAAGCGCAGGCATGCGGTACGCCCGTCATCGCTTATGGAAAAGGGGGCGCGTTGGAGACAGTGGTTGACAATGAGACGGGTATTTTCTTTGGCCGGCAGGAAGAAGGCAGTTTAATTGAGGCGATAAGACGATTTGAGGAAAAACAGAAGCAGTTTGACTGTAAAAAGATCCGCGGGCATGCGGAGAATTTCTCAAAGGATATTTTTCAGAAAAAATACCGGAAGTTTGTAGAGGATAAATACTCGGAGTTTGTGAAAAAAAACAAAAGGATAGTTTAGTTTATGCGATTAAAGGCAATCAAATTTATTTTGCGGATTGTTTTATTGGTGGGGCTGGATGTCGGAGCGTACTACCTTGCCCTTTCAGCGTCCGTTTTCACGAGAGCCAATATTTTCAGCTTGTTTTATAGACCTGTTTCGCCCTTCTTTTATTCTTTTAATTATTTTGCTTCGATCTGGTGGATTCCGCTTATTTTTGTTTTTGTGGTCTGGTTTGAAAAACTTTATCGTATCCGCTATACGTTCTGGGAAGAATCAAAGGTTATTTTAAAGGCGACTGCGATTACTATTTTGTTTGTTTTTTTTCTGTTCAGCGTGCGCCGCGTTTTTGGCGAAGTTTCCCGGCTTACTTTCCTGCTTCTCTGGTTTTACCTCGCTGTTTTAACTCCGGTAGTCCGTTATTTTGGGAAGAAGCTGCTGAATAAAATAGGAATATGGACAGAAAATGTTTTAGTGCTGGGGGCTGGTGAGACAGCGTTAAATCTGGTGAAGGGGCTTTATTATCAGCCGGAATTAGGCTACCATGTCATTGGCTTTCTGGATGATGATAAGAAAAAAGCCGGCCTGGAAATAGAGGTAGACAATAGAAAAATAAAGGTTTTTGGGGCGATCAAAAATTTCAACAAATTTATAAATATGCTGGATGTTTCTACAGTTATGATCGCTTTGCCCCATCTTTCACGTGAGGAACAGGCAAAACTGACTATGCAGGTACAAAAGGTCGCGAAGAGCGTGATGCTGATGCCTGACCTTTCAGGGATCGCCCTGGTGAATACGGAGCTTCATTATCTTTTTATGCAGAAGATATTTCTTTTAAAAATAAACAACAATCTTCTTTCCGGCGTGAATCAATTTGTGAAGAAGGTTTTTGATATTTTTGTTTCCATTTTAATCCTGCCTCTGCTTCTTCCAATCCTGGCTGTGTTTGGGGTCATGATCCGATTGGATTCTCCCGGGCCGATTTTTATTATTCAGGATAGGCTGGGAAGGAAAGGAAAAGTATTTAAGTGCGTCAAATTTAGAACAATGTACCAGAACGCGGACAGAATGCTGGAAGGCTATTTTAAGAAAAATCCAGAGGCAAAGGAAGAATGGAAAAAGTATAAGAAACTTAAGGGTTTTGATCCGAGAGTAACAAAAATTGGGAATTTTCTCCGGAAGACTTCTTTAGATGAGCTTCCGCAAATATTCAATGTCCTCAAAGGGGACATGTGCCTGGTTGGGCCCAGGCCTTATCTGCCCAGGGAATGGGAAGAAGTGAAAGATTTCGCGGATATGATATTACTGGTGACTCCCGGTATTACTGGTTTGTGGCAGATTTCCGGAAGGAACGACCTTCTTTTTGAGGAAAGAATGAAACTGGACACCTGGTATGTGCAGAATTGGTCGCTGTGGCTCGATTTTATGATTTTGTTTAAAACCGCGGGGGTTCTAATCAAAAGAGAAGGGGCTTATTAAAAATGTAATAATTTTGGGAGAATAAAAATATTTCAAGCAGCAAGAGGTGAAAAATGGTTGAAATCGGCCAATACCATGTTCTGAGAGTAATTAAAGAATTGAGCTTCGGCGCTTATCTGGATGCGGATGGTACGGAAATCCTCCTGCCGAAGAAGGATATTCCGGAAAACATGAATATTGGTGACAGTTTAAAAGTCTTTGTATATAAGGATTCTGAGGCGCGGCCAGTCGCTACAACCCGCAAACCAAAGATCACTCTCAACCACTTTGCTTCTTTAAAAGTGACTGACATTAATAAATACGGAGCTTTTCTGGAATGGGGAATAGAGAATGAACTTTTAATGCCTTTCCGCGAAAAACCTCAGTTTCTCTCGCCCGGCGATCATGTGGTTGTGATGCTTTATCTGGATAGAGTGTCAGGCCGTCTGGCGGCAACATCGCGAGTGGAGCGCCATCTGCGGAAAATAGCGGACGAATCGCTCCAGGAAGGTGATGAAGCCGATCTGCTGGTTTATGAAAAGACAAATATGGGCTATAAAGCGATTGTGAACCAGATGTTTACTGGTGTGATCTATAATACCGATATTTTCCAGAAAGTTGAGATTGGAGATTTGCTCAAAGGCTATATCGCCAGGCTTCGCGAAGATGGAAAGATCGACCTTACTCTCCGGCGCGCCGGGCTTGATGAGCTTTCCTCTTCAAAAGAAAAAATTCTGGCAAAATTGGCCGTGAATAAAGGCTTTCTTCCTCTCCATGATAAGTCAGGCCCTGAAGAGATCAAAAAGGCATTGGAAGTGAGTAAAAAAACATTCAAACGCAGTATCGGTATGCTTTATAAGGAAAAAAAGATTGAGATTACCGATTTTGGAATCAAATTGATATAACCTAAACTGAGCGATTTTTTTTCTCATAGGAGGGTAAAAATATGACAAAGAAAACATGGATTATTCTTGTGTCAGCATTAATCGGATCTGGTGTTTTATTTTATTCCTGCGCGGCAGCGCCGGCACTTGATAGTGGAAGCAGCAGTTCTTCTGTTAGTTCAGAGCCTCCGCTTGGCAGTCAGCCGGGCATTTATGTCGGTACAAATGGTAGTGACACAAATACGGGCACGAGCAAAACAGCGCCTGTTTTAACACTTCAAACGGCTATTCTGAAAGTCCTGGCGAATGGAAGGGCTTATGTTTATGTAGCTTCAGGTACTTATACTTATCGAAATGGGCTGAATCCGCTGACCAATTCCAGCGGGGTAACTAATTCCGGGCTTTTGATTTCTAACAGCGGCATTAATTTTTATGGCGGCTGGGACAATTCTTTTTCCTCGAGGGCGGCGGATCAATACAGTGTTTTACATGGCAGTAATGTAATAGACCATGTCGTTTTGATCAAGAATTCCTCGAATGTTTTGATGGATGGATTTGTTGTTAGAAATGGACTGGCGATTTCCCCTTCTGTAAGTTCTCCGAAAGGCGGCGGATTTTACATTACAAATTCAAGCGGCTGTATTATTACCAACTGTATCATTGCCGACAATGAAGGCTGGATAGGCGGAGGAATAAACATTGAAAGCGGCGGCAGTAATAGGATTTACGGTATAATCTCGAATAATACAGGCGGCTACGGGGGAGGAGTTTACATTAGCGGCAGTCCGGATAATATTATTAATGCCTCTGTTGTTAATAATTCTGTCGGAAATGAGGGAGGCGGAATTCTGATAAACGGATCCTCTTCTTCGAATAACCTGGTAACAGGCCAAATTTTTGGAAATTCCGGCGGCGGCGGTACCGGCGGCGGTGGTATTTTGATAAATGGTTCAGCGGCCAACAATAAAGTTGTCAATGCTTTAGTTTCGGATAATTATTCTTATGCTTTCGGCGGCGGTATTTCTTTCCGGGCGCCGGACAATCTCATTTCCAACACAATTGTGTCTAACAATACGGCCAGACAATACGGCGGCGGAATAGCTTTGCAGGGCACTGACTGTAAGGTTTATAACAGCCGGATTTGTTTGAATAAAATTACTAATGACTCACTTCTTTGTTCAGGCGGCGGAATCTATATTAGCGGCGCGGGGGCTCTGGTTTATAACAGCCGGATAGAAAACAATTCTACTCCGGTTGATGATGATAGGGGCGGCGGTATTTCCTTTTATAATGTCACATCCGGCTATATCAGCAATTCCATAATCAACTCGAATTCTTCTTCCTTCGGCGGAGGCGTTTGCTTCTTTGGTTCTATTGCTTTGATTGCCAACAGCTCCTTATTCAGCAATAAGGCTTCGCAATACGGCGGTGGTGTATATAGCGTTTCTTCTACAAATATTCTAACAGAGAATACAATCAGCGCTAATAACGCTGTTGCCGGCTGTGGATTGATGATTACTTATTCTTCCATAACTCTCATGAGTAATACGATTGCTTCAAACGCCTTTAACAATTATGGAAGCGGTTTCTGGATTGAAAATGCGGCGGCTGTCGTGAAGCAGAATAGAATTTTGAATGACGGCGCAAGTATCGGTTTGCGAAATAACACAGAGCCTCTAAGTTTTGTTTCTAACATTATCGGGGGGGCGGCCGCTCTGTCAAACACAGGAATTTCAGAAAGCACATACAGCGACTCTCTTGGGCATACTGTTTTGGGGAATATATTTATTACAAACCGATTGAAGTTTTTATATTATGATTTTAACGGCTCGCATATCGTAACCAACAACGCGAGCTGGGCCAATATTAACAATACAAATTACTCCGGCGCGGCGATCGCGGGCGGAAACAGCGTTCAGTAGGGTAGTTTTTATTCACCACAAAGACACCAAGGGTACCAGGAACGAATTTGGGGGTGTTGGCTTGGTGCTCTTTGTGTTCCCTGGTGGTGAATGTGAATAATTCTCTAAAACCGGTACCCTATTCCTAAGAGCGGTTTAATACCACCGTCCACGGCGGCAAAGGAATAACGTACTCCCGCTTCTAAAAAGATGTTCCATATTTCAAAACCCACCATAACGGTTGGTGAAATGATCAGGCTTTTGCTGAAATAGCAAAATCCGCCGGCGCTGGCATACATTGTGTCTTTCCAGAAATTCCATTTCAGGTCCAGAGAAGCGGTAGGAATGATAGTTTCCGCAATATATACCGCTCCGCCGAGCGCGTTTATACTCAAAGAGTCTGTAAATCTCCAGTTTACACCAACGCTTGCTCCCAATCCTCCCTCGAGGACTTTTAACGGAAAATAAAGAGCCCTTTTTGTCTGCGCCGGCCGGTATTTAATTTCATAGGTATTATTTTCAGGTACTTTAATGAATTCCCTGTAAACTTCATTTTCTTCTTTATTATTAACCGCGCGGATGGAAACTTCCACGTTTTCATTGGCTACTACATTGTCGTTAAAGCCGTCGCGTCTTTTGACATCCTTTTGGGGATAAGCATTGATATAGAGCCGGTATAATCCAGCCGCTTCGATATCCACTTTCAGTCTGCCCATAGTGATGTTTCTGCCTGCCAGCGCGGAACTGGTACTGCGGATAAGGTTGTCTATCGTGTCGAAAATATCCCTGCCGCTTCCGCCTTCATATTGCCTTTTCATTTTTAGCTCTGAGGTAATCGCGTCATAAACATAAACATTAATGGCTATGGTTTCCTTCTTTTTATTGACCCTGTAATCGCCGATAATGATCTGTTTTACCTTCAGCTTGAGGCCGATATCAGAGGCGGCAGTGACATCCAATTTATTTTGTTCCCAGAATCCATCCTGTTTGGTAATCTTTTCGACTTCGGTGTAAGGAGAAACCTTTACTCCCGGGATTTTTGACAAAAATGTCGTGAGCGATTTGGTAATGGTCAGGTTAATGTTATCATCGGACCTTTCTCCCTGGTTGATAAAACCAATTACAGCAATAGACTTGGCTTCCTGGCCAAAGGATTGCGAGATGAAGATAAAACTGAGTAGAGTCAGCGGTAATATTTTTTTACATAAGTTAAAAAGCATTTTAATCATTAATTCCTCCTCATAACGGCTCTATTTCACCACGAAGACACCAAGAGCACCAGGAAAGATTTCAAGGTTTAGTTCTTAGTGTACTTTGTGATCCTGGTGGTAAACACTTATGACTTTTTCTTTCTTTCCATTGGGTTCATCATCTCATTCAATTTCAGCGGGGAGTCCAGCTTCTTCAATTCCTCTTCTGTTAATTTATAATTTTCCGACTGGGCAACACCCGGCCCCATAAAGGGCTCACGGTACTGGTAAGGAATCACTTTCTCGCTGAAATAATCGGGAGCGTCCTTGCCTCCGCTTACCCGGTAGGCAATGCCTTTCCGCCTGTCGCCGACAAAATGAGCTTCCTTTTCCGAAAGCATACGGATATCGGTAATATAAGCGCCTATCACTTTCCTGTCCGCAGTCTGTTCCAGCCTGAGGGTGTAGGTTTGCTGCTGAATTATTTTCTTTTCCTTGCGCGGATGAGGCAGGAAATAGGCTTTAAACTGATTATAGAGTGCCGTTTTTTCATCTTTTTTCGTCCGCGCCGGTGTGAAATTTAGGATTTCGCCTACAGTACCTTCCTGAAGTTCAAAGAACCTGCAATTTTCGGATACTTGGGGCTGTTTAATCGGTTCTTTCCGGTCCAATTCTTTTACCGAACGCTTTACTTCTGTAAAATGAATCAGTCTCACGTCCTTGCAGATGACCTCGGGTATTTTTAATACCAGTCTTCCGTAAAATTTCTTTCCGTCGATTCTGAGCCCCCAGCGGGCGGACTTGCGCGGGAAAGTCATTGTATAATTTACCGGCGACTCCCTGAAATTCACTGGGGAATCATCCTCCCCGATAGTAATTAAGGCAAATGTATTAATCTGGGAAGGGTCCGTCGCGTCAATAATATTGTGGTTTTTGACGGAAACATTGTTCGAATAAGTGGTGATAGACCAGATATCCACTCCTGGGTCGCTCGGATCAGGCGTCCCGGAGAGCGGCCCGCTGTCGGTCCTTCTGGCTGTGTCTACATCAGATGTAAAACCAGGCTGGTTGATAAAGGCAGTGAGACAGCCATGCCGGATGCTGGTTCCGGCAGGAACATTGGCCGTGTTGGGTATGTACCACTTGAACTCAGCCAGCGGAAAGATTTTGTCAATACCCGCTGGAGCGGAATTTCCGCAGAGAGCTGGAACGGCATCCAGAGTTGCCATCGGGTAAGCGCTGCCGCTCAGCGGATCAAACTTGATAAATTTATCCTGCACGTATTTATTTTCCGTATTGACAACCCCGGCTGAAGTATTACCTAAAATCTGCTCCCAGAGATTGTCCCGGCTCAAAGCGGGAACAAAATCGCTCCGGAGCTGGGAGTCGCAGTAGAATATCTGCACCTTTGCCGGCCCGGCTATCACGCCCCGGTTGGAAAGTTTAACCCAAACGCGGTTGAAGTAGGAAGCGGGTACCGCGCCATTGTCAATCCATGCGTTGGTAGTCATTTTAATACCGTTATTCGCGTCGGCGGCATCGGGCGTTTCGTCATTGTAGGTTTCAAAAGGCGAAGACGCTATCGGCGGTTCATCGCGGCAGTAACCGGCGGGGTATCTTACGCCGGCTGAATAATCATGCGGGTTGTAAGTGCTTCCGTCGCCGCCGAATACGGCAGTCCGAATATCGGGGCTGCTCCCGCTGCAGGAGGTGCCTAAGCCGTTGTCGGAAACAAGATCGCGCACGTAGAAGTCCGGCAAAAATTGGCGGACCGCGCAGCGAAAATCCGTTTTTGAAGGCAAATCGTTCTTTAGATAATCGTCCGTGTGCTTTCCTGAGAGCAAAGCGGGAGCCTCTAAAAACGGGGCGTCCGCGTAAGCCAGAATGAAAAGCCGGCGGCGGAGGTTGTTCTGAGCCGCCTGATTGAACACAAAATTCCAGGTTTTATTACTCGTATCGGCGGATGGACTGTCGGCCATGGAAAGCGCGATCGTCGAACCGGTGGGATCCAGAGCGGAAAATTGATTGCCGGCTGCCGGGTAATATTCCGGAAAATTGGCCTTTAGGAAACCGGCTGCTGAATTGTCCGCGGTATCGTTCCATTCGGCGATGGAATAACGGATTTTTACCGGAATGTTCACTCCGGCAAAGGCCGGTTTGGAGATACTTCTGTATAAGTGGGAAACTACCCAGTTATTGCCGATGATAGGCTGGTCGCCGAGATCGGCGTTTGTCGCCGGGTTTTTGAGCAATAATCCCGGACTGCGGAAGAATGTCCCGTTGTCCTCAGCAATCTGGGTTGCCTCAAAACCGAGCCGGTAGGTATCCGATTCGCCGAGCTCGTATTCAGCGTCATAAAACGCGTAACGGACAAATTCCCAGGTGGCAGCGACACCCTGATTATTATTGTCAAAATGTCCGAAGCGGACACAAGCTTGATAGAGGTTTGCCGTATTTTCGTTCGGCAGGCGGTAAACCGGCAGGGAAAGCCCGG
Organism: Brevinematales bacterium; assembly: GCA_020052515.1. Lineage (GTDB taxonomy): Bacteria > Spirochaetota > Brevinematia > Brevinematales > JAOACQ01 > JAGVOW01. The sequence continues at coordinate 21,578 of JAGVOW010000084.1, forward strand.
AATCGCTCCAGTCCGCCGCGCTGACCGCTTTATATTTTACCTGATAAATCTCATCGGTCCCGTCAAAGGTTTTTTCCAGCCGGATGATGAGCGGGATGGAATTACCTCCGCCGTCCGCCCAGTTCACAACCGTACCGGAAATGCAGTAACCGTCAGTATCCGAAAGCTTGGCGGCAAGCCGCATACCGGTAAAAGCTCCCGCCGTTATTTTAACAAAAATTACTTTCATGGTATAAGGCCCATTCCGCATGGAAAGCCCGACGCCGGTCGAAGTAAAAGATATCGCGTTTCCATACTGGTCTTTGGCATTGATGGTATTGCCCGCGGAGGTCACACTCAAGGTAATCCCGGCCTCGAGATAAGCGTAAGCGCTTCCGGTGACAGCCTCGCCGTTTGAATTGAATATCTTTCCATAAGTCCTGGAGAGCGTTTTGACCGTACCGCCCGCGCTGGTGATGGTGAGCGGATTGCCCATAGAAACGGAAAGCGCCGCTGTCCCGCCGGCGTCTTCCTTCCAGCGTTCGGAAGCCGCCAAAAGCGAATTCTCCGAACACCCGGTGATGATCCCGCCCGCGAGTATGCCTTCTTCGCGCGGGTAAAATCCCCAGCCTTCGATCTGGTCAATCGCCGTGACGCGGTTTGCCGGCTGGGAGAGAATAAAGCGCCGGACAACCGGGCCGCCTTTCAGGCCATGATTATCGGTATATTCATTCACCGAAACGGTGTAAACGCCGTCGGTATTGAAATCACCCTCGTCGAGCGTATCGGAGGTATATCCTCCCGCGCTTGCCGTAAACGTAAAGGCAATGGATGTACCATCCGGCTTGAAAAGATTCGCGACCGGCGCGACGGAAGGACTGGCGGTCGCAATATTGACTAACACCGCCCGTGTCGCATGCTCCAGAAGCGGCGGGGAAATAATAAATGACGGCTGTTCCAGGTGCTGGACAGGATCCGCGCCATCGGTTAGGTCAATCGTGATCGCCGGCGGCAGATAGGCCACATTAATATTGAAAGTCCTGGCATTGCTCTGTGAGGAAACACCGGGATCGTCTTTTTCCTTTGCCGTCGCGGAATAATTGTTCCCATTGGGAAGGTTGTTGAAGACGGCTGTGAACGCGCCCGTGGCATTCGTTGTTACTACGTCCTGCGAAAAGTTTGAAGGCCCGGTAATGGATACCGTCACCTGCACCCCTGCCGCCTGTGTTTCCGTGCGCCCGGTGATAGTCACATCGTCCCCGACCGGGGTAATGGCGTCCAGAGTCACTTTTCCGACGAGGTGTATCGCCGTCGTGCCCGTAAGGCTGACTTCCGTGGTACGCTGTATGGTCAGCGTATAATCCTGTACAATCGTGTTTACCGGGAACTGCTGGCCGGTCAGATCAAGTTCTCCATTCACAAGCTGCTTTCCGGCAATCGCCGACTGCATACCGGAGAGGTCCCAGTCGTTATTTGACGGAAGGCCGTTGATCACTGCGCCGCCGGGGGTTTTTGCCGTGATGCTGAAAGAATTCGATTCGCCGGAATAAAAACGCTTCGGGCTTCTCGCAAACGGCCCGCCGGTGAAGGAAAAGAGAGGCGCGTTGATGTCAAAAGACGGCGATGTCGAACAGGCGGAGGCGTCGCCGACATTCGTTAAAGGCAATGTTATCCCCGAATGGACGCCGGCGCATTCAACAATCATATCGGCTGATTTCAGGGTGCCGGAGCCTGCGAATCCGCTATGGCTGGCCTCTGCTGTATCGGCCGGATTGGAGGCGATCAGAAAATTCGCCGATGGGAAATCGTAAAATGGGACCGGCGCGCTGATCGTGTTTTCCGCCCGGATTTCCCCGGCTGTATGAACCTCGTAGGCTGTCCTGTTTCCGATGTTGAACCATTGAAAAGTTGGGCTTTGTATATTGATCGGACTGGATGTTATAATATTCTCAAGATAAGTCTGGTTGGTTAACTCAAAATCACCCGCGGCCGCGACCCTGGTCATTTTGAGTTTCAGATCCATCGTGCCGTTTGAGAAACTCGACGCGACAATCGGGCTGTCGGCGAGATTGTCAAAAGCGATCCCGTCAGCGCTCGATAATCCATAAGAATGCGTGGTAATGACCGCCAGCGTATCCGGATTGACATTCTGCCCAAAATAAGAAAGCAGATGCGCCGCGACATCGGCTTCATTAGCGGGAGCGCCGTCGCACATACGGAGCCTGATCTGCTCCTTTGTCCACCGGCACGCGTTCCGCGAATCGCCGCCGAGGTAGGTGCCGTAAGGCCCGCCGGTGTAGACGGGGGTGGCGGCTGTGATGCCGTCGGTAACATTGTGGGTTACATTTGGTGCGAGTCCAGCCGTATTTGTTGTCAAAACCGCGTATAGTTGAACGTTATCCAAACAGGTGTAGGAAAGCTGAATATTGACCGGAACTTCCTGAGGAGATGCTGCCGGATAGGTAATACCGGTAACGGTAAACTGGCGAATATTAACGCCGGAATGATAACGGAGATAAACATCAAGAGTCGCCGTTGCCCATACTTGTGGAGCAGCAACCGTTATCACGATATTAACAGATGTAGTTTTCCATTCGCAGAAAGCGGACGGTGTCCCGGTTTTAAAAGCGATAATCGTCGGCATATTATTTCTCCCTCTTTTTATTTTTTAAAATTTGTAACATGTCAAGCACATGTTACGTTATACAAAGGTAAAAATCAAATCATTGCCTTTGTTGAGAAAACTTTACTTTACCACAACACCAGTCGCATACCAATCATTAATCCCGTCTCCACCTAGATCAACCAGAACCCCGTTCTTCCAGTAGCATGCGTGATAGGTATGATCCGTCGTGTTTGAGTAATACCCCGCCACATAAACCGTTCCATTATCGACGGTAATGGACTTGGCTTCTGAATTGGTCAATCCACCCAATATATACATAGTAGTGCCGATCCAGTAGCAGGCAATGGTTGGGCTCAGGGGCCTGATGAAACCGCATGAATAAACCGTGCCTCCGGAGACCATCAAAGAATTTACTGCCGATCTTTGTCCGCCGGACAGATTGACCGGGACCGGGTTCGCGTTTGTCCAGTAGCAGGCATGCGGCACAACCCCGTCATTTGTATAACCGCCGGTATAAACCACGCCGCCGGATACATAAATTGAATTCGCGCCAGAATTCGCTCCCCCGGAAAGGTCAAAACGGGTATTATTTGACCAGTAGCAGGCATAGCTATTGTTGGTGTGGCCAGCAGTAAAAATAGTGCCATCGCATACAAAAACAGAATTTGCTTGAGAATTTACACCGGCGTTTAAATTATACAAAGTGGTATTCGACCAATATGTAGCTATTTTATTTAACCCACCATCATTTGTATAACCCGCAGAATAAACAATACCATTGTAAATATTTATAGAATAGGCTTCCGAACCGTTAGGAGAGTTATTTAAATTTGTTGGTGTGTCTCCATTATACCAATAACAAGCATATGGAGATATGGTATTGTATCCAGAAATCAAAATATTCGAACCGGATAAAACAATAGAATTTGCTTTAGAAAAAACTCCGGGAGAAAGTGTGTTGCTGACTCCATCCTTCCAATAAAGCGCCTGATAAGTTCCGCCATTATCAATATACCCCGCCACATACACCGTCGGTCCGGATGACCCGCCCGGCGAACTGCTGGACGATCCTCCTCCTCCCTGCTGGTCCTTCACCACATCGGCGGGGGCCCAGAGCTCGGAGATAAAGCCGCACGAGGCGGTGAGAAGGACAGTGAGAAGCGCTGTCTGTATGAGGATGAGTTTCTTCAGCATGAATGACCTCCAGTTATCTTTTCACCACGAAGGCACCAAGGAGCACCAAGAAAGAGTTTCAGGGTTTGGTTTTGGTGTTCTTTGTGTTCCTGGTGGTGAGAAATAGCATTTTTCAAAGTTTAATATCATACCAACAAAGCAGATATATTGCAATAGTTTTTACCCGCAATTGGTGCGAACACAAGACGAATTTATTTGCGGACAATTTCTCGCTAAACTGACCAATCTTCAATATTTATTTCAGGTATTCTTTCGAATTCTTTTATATTATGGGTTATGAGAGTCCCATGACGCGATAATACTATAGCTGCAATCAGCAGACCGTTAGGTCCGATAGGGTTTCCTTCTTTCTCGAGCCCGCTTCTGATTTCAGCATAGCAATATGCCGCAATATCATCAAAGGGTATGATTTCGTAGGGAAATAAAAACTGCTCAACTCTTCGGGTTCTTTGAATGTCGGATCTTTAATACTTCCAAATATATTAAAATATCCATCCGGCCACGCTTCTTTCATAGAATGCTTGATTTTGTCAGAGACCCAGCCGGAAGCCGTATCTTTAGCAAGAGAAGCCGCTTTCTCGATTCTTTTAAAAGTTTTTTTATCTATTGTTAACGTTAATTGAGGCATATCTTTTCGCTCCTTTATCGCATATTATAAATAATATAATTCTAACTGTCAAATGAACGAAACAAATCCGCTTGAAAGCCTGTTTTTACTCACCACAAAGACACCAAGAACGAATCTTTTTTGGGTGGCTTGGTGTTTTTTGCGACTTGGTGGTGAAAAATATACGTTATTCGAGCCTATTCATGCATTGCGTGCGATCTGGTTTAAAGCGCTGCCGGCTTTAAACCATTCTATCTGCCCTTGATTGTAAGTATGATGAAGGATGATTTCCTCTTCACTGCCGTCCGCATGGTGGATTTTCATCGTCAGAGGCTGGCCGGGAGAAAAATCTTTCAAATTTCGGATAGAAATCTTATCCTGCTCTAAGATTTTATCATAGTCAAGAGGGTTTACGAAAGTGAGCGCCAGCATTCCCTGCTTCTTAAGATTGGTTTCGTGAATCCGCGCGAAGCTTTTGACAATAATGGCTTTTCCGCCCAGATAGCGAGGCTCCATCGCGGCATGCTCACGGCTGGAACCTTCGCCGTAGTTCTCATCACCGATGACCACCCAGCCGATGCCTTTCTTTTTATAGTCACGAGCTGTTTCGGAAATAAGCGCGCTTTCATTCGTAAAAATATTCTTTGTTTTCCCAGCCTCCCCGCTAAAAGCATTGATTGCTCCTAGAAAGAGGTTTTTAGAAATATTGTCCAGATGACCGCGGTACTTGAGCCATTTGCCCGCCATAGAAATATGATCGGTGGTACATTTCCCTTTGATTTTAATCAAAACCGGGACATCTTCAATGTCTTTCCCATTCCAGGGATCAAAGGGCGCTAAAAGCTGAAGCCTTTCGCTATTATCCGCGATCTTAATTTCAATCTTTGAAAAATCCTCTCCGGATAAATTTTCTTCTTCCGGGAATTGCGCAAAGTGTTTTGGAAGTTCTTCCCCGGCGGGCGGAGAAAGCTTTACTTTTTTACCCATCTCGTTGATCAATTCATCTTCCGCCGGATTAAAATCCAGGTTTCCGCTTAAAGCCAGGGCCAATACCATCTCAGGGCTTGCCACAAAAGCGTGCGTGTTTGGGTTCCCATCCGCCCTTTTTGCAAAATTACGATTGAAGGAAGTAATAATAGTATTTCTCTCCCCCATCGGCACATCGGTGCGTTTCCACATGCCGATGCATGGGCCGCATGCATTGGCTAGAATCTCAGCGCCCAATTTTTGAAACACTGCCAATTGGCCTTCCTTCTCAATCGTCGCGCGGACTTTCTCCGAGCCGGGGCTTAAATAGAGTTTGGCTTTTAATTTCAGGCCTTTGTCTAATGCGTCTTTCGCGATATGCGCCGCCCGGTCAATGTCCTCGTAGCTCGAATTTGTACAGCTCCCGATTAATCCGGCGCTCACCTTTTCGGGATAATTTTTGTCTTTGACAATCTGCTTCATCTTGTTTACCGGATTGGCCAGATCGGGCGTAAAAGGTCCGTTGAGGCTGGGAGCAATATCGCTTAAGTTGATTTCCAGAATCTGGTCATAATAATCTTTTGGGTTCCTATCGGTTTCCTCGTCGGCTTTCAGCAAAGATTCGATGGGCTTTAGAGCTTCAAAGACATCCGTTCGCCCTGTAATCTTTAAATAATTTCCTATTTTTTCATCGTAAGGAAAAACGGATGAAGTAGCACCTAATTCCGCGCCCATATTGCAGATAGTGGCCTTGCCGGTAGCGGAAAGGGTTTTTGTGCCTTCTCCAAAATACTCAATGACGCAGCCCGTGCCGCCTTTTACCGTTAATAACCCCAGTATTTTCAAGATGACATCTTTCGGTGAGGCCCAGCCTGAGAGCCTGCCGGTGAGTTTAATGCCCAAAATTTTCGGCCATTTGAGTTCCCATGGCATCCCGGCCATGACATCTACAGCGTCCGCACCGCCGACACCTACGCCTATCATACCAAGGCCGCCGGCGTTAGGCGTGTGGGAATCCGTGCCGATCATCAAAGCGCCCGGAAAAGCGTAATTTTCCAGAATGACCTGATGAATGATGCCGACGCCGGGTTTCCAGAAGTCAATGCCGTATTTTCTGGAAATGCTTTCTAAAAAATCATACACTTCTTTATTTTCTTTTAATGCCCGGAAGAGGTCAATACGGGCTTCTGTTTCCGCTTCAATCAAATGGTCGCAATGGACGGTAGTAGGTACAGCGGTCGTTTTTTTTTCGGCATGCATAAACTGCAGTAGGGCCATCTGGGCTGTCGCGTCCTGCATGGCCACACGGTCGGGAGAAAGCTCTCCGTAATCTTTGCCCCTCGCAAAAGGCCCTTTTCCCGGTTGAAACGCGTGAGCGTACAATATTTTTTCAGTCAGGGTGAGTGGTTTTCCATTAATTTTTCTTGCTTTCTCTATCTTTGAAGCAAATTCGGAATAAAATTCCCGGATCCGGTCAATATTTTTAGACATTTTGGCCTTCCTGCTAAAAAAGTGTGAAAAATTATACCATTTATAGCGGATTCTGTAAATATTTTCTAAACCTTCGATATTTTTACTTTTTTGGAAATTTGCCTTATAATCTACAGCTCTAATGAGGGTCCCGGGAAAGGGGGAGGTAATAAGATGACGGATTTGAAAGCGGCTCCAATTGAGAAAGCAGTGGGAATTTGTTTGGGAGCGTCCACTTTTTCTTTAGTGGAAATCGAAAAATCAAAGGATGAAATCACTATAAAAAATGTGATTGTTGAGGAGCATAACGGCGACCCGAAAGGAATTTTTGCCAGGAATCTGGATGCTTACGCGATAGACGGCAAATACATGGCCATCACTGGAAGAAAATTCCGGGAAATAACCAATATTCCATCTATCATTGAGCCGGAAGCGACTGAAATGGCCTATCAATTTTTGAACCGCGGAGAAGGCGCTTATGATGCCGTTGTTTCAGCGGGCGGGGAATCCTTTATTGTTTATGAAATGGATAAAAAAGGCAGGGTCGCTAGAATCAGTTCCGGCAACAAATGCGCTTCCGGGACAGGGGAATTTTTCCTCCAGCAGATCCGCAGAATGAATGTAAATATCGCGCAGGCAGTGGAATTGGCCAGGACTGCGGAAAAGCCGCATCAGCTTTCGGGCCGGTGTTCTGTGTTCTGCAAGTCCGATTGTACCCATGCTTTGAACAAGGGTGAAAGCATCGCCGATGTGACAGCCGGTTTGTCCAGAATGATCGCTAAAAAAATTGAAGAGCTTTTGATAAAAATCAACGCGGGAAAAGTGCTGATTGTCGGCGGCACGGCGCAGAATGATGTCGTGATCGATTTTGTGCGGGAAAGTTTTGAGAAAGTAGATGTGCCGAAGGAAGCGCCTTATTTCGAGGCGTTGGGCGCCGCTCTATGGGCTCTTCGGGAAAAACAGTCTCATGTTCCTCAAAAAGGGCATTATTTTAAAGACATAAAGTCCTCTTTCGAGTTCTTAAGGCCCCTGTCTGAGTTTATCAGCAATGTGGATTTTAAGGAAATGCCCTTTGAAAAGGCGAGGGATAACGATGAATGCGTCATAGGGCTGGATGTGGGCTCTACCACTACAAAGGCGGTGCTTTTTAGGGTTTCTGACGAAAAGATACTGTGCGCTAAATACCTTAGGACCAATGGCAACCCTATTGAGGCTTCCCGGGACTGCTACCGTTCCCTTCTGGAACAATTGGGAAGCACAAAGGTCAAAATCACAGGATTGGGCGTAACCGGCAGCGGGCGTTATATAGCTGGCCTGCATGCGGATACGGAAGGCATTATTAATGAAATTATTGCCCATGCCAGAGCCGCGGCGCATTTTGACCCGGAAGTCGATACTATTTTTGAAATCGGCGGGCAGGACGCGAAGTATACCTATCTGACCAATTCGGTCGCTTCGGATTACGCCATGAATGAGGCTTGCTCGGCTGGTACGGGAAGCTTTCTCGAAGAGTCCGCTTACGAATCTCTGGGTGTCAAGATGGAAGAGATTGCTCCTATTGCCCTTTTGGCTAAAACCCCTCCGAATTTTTCTGACCAATGCGCCGCTTTTATCTCATCGGATATCAATACGGCTTTGCAGGAAGGAATTCAAAGGGAAAATATCATAGCGGGTCTGGTTTATTCGATTTGTATTAATTATGTCAACCGGGTCAAGGGTTCCAGACAGATCGGCAAAAAGATATTTATGCAGGGCGGCGTTTGTTACAATAGAGCCGTTCCCGCGGCAATGGCGGCTCTCACGGGCAAGACAATCATTGTGCCGCCTCATCCTGGACTCATGGGAGCCTATGGAGTGGCTCTGGAAATCAAGAATATGATAGATGTCGGACTTCTGGAGAAGAAAGAGTTTGACTTGAAGGTTCTGGCTGGCCGTTCTGTGTCTTACGGAAAGGCTTTTATCTGCCAGGGTAAGCAGGAAAATTGCGACCGGCGTTGTGAAATCAGCATGATTCACATTGAAGATAAGAAATTCCCATTCGGCGGCGCCTGCAACAAATACTACAATCAGCTTCACCGCCTGCAATATAATGTCGCTGAGTACAATCATATTCTGAAAAGAAGGGAGCTTCTTTATTCCGCTTTCGCGAAAGAATCTCCTGATTTGAAAAAAGACGCTTTGGTAGTGGGTATCAACCGCTCTTTTCAGGTCAATACTCTTTACCCAATGTTCTTCAACTTCTTCAATGAGCTGGGCTGCAAGGTTGTAATGCCGGACAATGTCCGCCAGAGCGGTATTGACAAGGGGCAGTCTTCTTTCTGCCTATCCGCGCAGGTGGCTCTGGGAATGTTTGAAGACCTGCTGGAAAAGAAGCCGGATTATATTTTTATGCCGCAGATTATGGAAATCCATGTTTCAGAGCAGGAAGAATATAGAAAGGAATACCAGACAGTCTGTATGTTTGTCCAGGGCGAGGCCTTTTATCAAAACGCGAGCTTTCTGAAAGGTACGCAGAAAAAACCGATTATGATGACACCGGCATTAAATCTGATGCGCGGGTATGACGCCGAGGAAAAGACATTTGTCAAAATCGCTTTAGATATGGGTTTCTCGGAATCTGCCGCCAAACGTGCGCATAAGATCGCTGTCGAAAAGCAGATGGAATTTTTCCAGGCTTTGAAGGTAGAAGGAAGGCGTATTCTGGCTGATCTGGAAAAAGACCCAAATAAAATAGCCGTGGTTTTATTTGGAAGGCCTTATAACGCTTTTGCGGAAGAGACCAATAAAGGCGTTCCGTTTAAGTTCGCGTCCCGCGGTATCGAGATCATTCCTTATGATTTCTTAATGTATGAGGAAGAACCGAATTATAAAAACACCTATTGGGAAATGGGGCAGAGAATTATTAAAGCAGGGCGGATTGTGAAGCGTCATCCTCAGCTTTTCGGCTGTTATCTGACCAACTTCTTGTGCGCTCTGGATTCGATGATGGTTCAGCATTTCAGGGATTTAATGCAGACAAAGCCTTCTTTGACGATTGAGGTGGATTCGCATACCGCTGACGCCGGTGTGAATACCCGTATTGAAGCATTTATGGATGTGGTCAAGAACTACATCAAAATAAAGGATAAGATTAAAGACCCGGTGACCGTTTTCCGTCCCGCGAGGACAGAGCTCGATGAACTGGGCAATGTGGTCTTTATTGATTCCGACGGCAATAAATATACCGGCAAAGACAAGCGGGTGAAGGCGGTTGTCCCTTCTATGGGCGATTTGTTCAATAGAAGCACGGCGGCTGTGCTGCGCGGTATCGGCTTTAACGCGGAACCGCTAGCAGTCTGCGACAGAGAAGCTCTGGACCTGGGCCGTTCTGTTACGACCAGCAAGGAATGTTTGCCCATTATTAATATCATTGGCGAAGTGTTGAAATACATCAAGTACCGCAAAGACCCGAATGAAATGCTCCTCATTTTTATGGTCGCGGCCGGCGGGTGTTGCCGTGTGGGGCAATATGAAATCCTTTTGAATACCACTATTGAAAAACTTCAGCTCCGCAATGTGGCCTTACTGCCTTTGTCCAACGACAATGGCTATGCCGGGCTGGGCATTCCGTTCCGTCTGAGCATGGCAAAAGCGATGTACGCCTTCGATGTGTTCGATGATACGCGTTCCGCTATTAAAGCAATGGCCGTGGACAAGGAAAAGGGAATGGAGATTTTTGAGGCGGAAACACAAAAGCTTCTGGCCTCCTTTGATGGAAGCAATAAAAAATCCTTTTACCGCCAGCTAAAAGAAAACGCGAAGGAATTCTCACAAATTAAATTGGTGAAGCCGATCAGTGAAGCGAAGTACGTCGGCGTTGTCGGCGAAATTTTTGTCCGAAGAGACCACTTCTCTTTGATGGGAATACCGGATATGCTGGCTGAAAACGGTTTTGTGATGCTGGACGCGCCTTTGTCCGAATGGGTAAGGTACACTGATTTTCTCAGAGATATCAAGATGTTTGAGGTCAAGACCAATTTTATCGGCAATATAGAAGCGGCTATTTCCGGGCTGGTGCAGGATTTCCATGAGGGAAGGATCAAGAAGATTATGGCAAAAACAGGCCTTTTTGAGCCTGAAATGATTCATATTCGTAAGTATATGGCGCATTCCACCCATTTCTTCCCATTGACACTGACCGGTGAACCCGGCCTTTCATCCGGCGTAGCGCTTTATCAATTAGCTGATAAATACTGCGGAGTGATCAATGTCGGCCCATTCGGCTGTATGAACTCCAGAATGACCGAAGCGGTAGCGACGGTTGAAATGACAGTAGAAGGCAAAGAGGACGCTTCCCGAAAAGCCGGTAGAAACGCCGATTATTCTTACTTAAAGGAAAATACCGACATTTTGCCGTTCTTAAGTGTCGAGTGCGACGGCAACCCCTTCTCGCAGATTATTACAGCGAGGCTGGAAACCTTTATGCTTCAAGCAGACCGCTTGTACCAGGAAATGCAGAAGCATAAAAATTTACAAAAAGGCAGGAAAGGATTATAATAAGGATGAATATTTCCCCTCCTCTGGAGGGGCTAGGGGTGGGTAGTCTTGAATGCAGAAAGAACCCACCCCCAACCCCTCCCAAGAGGGGAGATTTATTTCTTCAGGAGGTCGAAAGTGGATTATGCGAAAATCATTCGGGATATTCCTGATTTCCCAAAAAAAGGAATATTGTTTAAAGATATCTCGACACTCTGGAAAGACCCAAAAGCGTTTAAGCAAAGTATAGATGATCTGGCGGCTCATTATAAAGGAAAGAAAATCGATAAGATTGTCTGCGCGGAATCCAGGGGATTCATTGTTGGGGCGCCGCTTGCTTATCTTCTGGGGGCTGGTTTTGTCCCGGCCAGAAAACCCGGTAAGCTTCCCGCCCCTGCTATTTCTCAGAGTTACGCTCTGGAATATGGAGAGGCAACATTGCAGATCCATGAGGACGCTATTTCTAAAGGGGATCAAGTGTTAATCGCGGATGATTTGCTGGCTACCGGCGGCACTGTTAATGCTACTGTAGAGTTAATTGAAAAATTGGGCGGCAATGTGCTGGGAGCGGCGTTTTTAGTAGAGTTAATATTTTTAAAGGGACGGGAAAAGCTGAAAACACCAGTCTTTTCATTGGTTCAGTATTAAGTGGAGGCATTATGTTTACTCTTTTGTTGATTATTTTTATTCTTTCGATCATTTTGTTGATACCCGTTATTTTGCTTCAATCCGGGAGCGGCGCTCAGTCAGGATTGATGGGCAATGATCTTACGATGGGGGCTTTTGGGGCTAAGACCAGCGAGGTTCTGGTAAATTTTACGAAGTGGCTGCTGGCGATTTTTTTAACATCAGCTTTTATTCTGGGCTGGATGACGCTTCAAGATCGTAAGCATCTGACCAGACAGATTAAGACGACCTCCAGCGAGCAAGCGGGAGCTTCTTCTGAGGCAAATAATGCGCAGGTGACACCAGACACTAATATTCAGACCAATTTGCTGAACAATTTACCCCAATAATTCCTGGACGCATTGGATCAAATGAAAACAGCCGGAATTATTCTAGCTGGCGGAGAGGGCAAACGTTTTGGGGGTAAAGTCCCAAAGCAGTTTGCCCGGCTGGGCGGTAAACCTATTATAGAATACAGTCTCTCTAAAATGGTTGGAATAGTCGATGAAATCATAGTTGTCTGTCATAAAGACTGGCTGTCCTTTCTTAAAAAATACCTGAAAAACAATCCTTCTATTCAAATAGTTGAGGGTGGAACTACCCGTCAGCTCTCCGTCTGGAATGGGCTTCTGGCTTTAGAATCCAGAAAGTTAGACGCTGTGGCAATCCACGATGGAGCGAGGCCTTTGTTTTCTAAAAATATTTTGAAGAAGTGTCTGGAGACTGCTTTAGAAAAAGGCAGCGCTATTCCGGTTGTTCCTTCCCATTCGACGCTTGCAGTTATTGAAAACCAAAAAATGCATCATTATTTAGATAGAAATCAAATCTTTTTTATTCAAACTCCGCAGGCTTTTCGCTTTGATTTAATCCTGGAAGCCCATAAAAAAGCTTGCGAAAACAAGGTAATTCATTATACAGATGATTCTCAGATTTTACAGCTTGTCCATCAAAGCGCCTATTCTATAGAAGGTGAAGTGGAAAATATTAAAATAACCTCACCTCTGGATCTAAAGATAGCGTCAGAAATTTTGAAAGCGGCTCATAAAGAATAAGGCTTATTCGCCAATAATTTGTCAGGCGTTTTTTTTTCCTTTATAATAAAGTCTGAATGTAAAAAAGGAGGAGATAAATGGCTGTAAAGGTAGGTATTAACGGTTTTGGACGTATCGGAAGAATGGTTTTTCAGGCAATTGCTGACCAGGGGCTTCTGGGAAAAGAGATTGATGTGGTTGCTGTAGTGGATGTGGCTACAGACGCGGATTATTTCGCTTATCAAATGAAGTATGATTCTATCCATGGTAAATTCAAGCACGATGTCAAAACAGAAAAAAGCGATCCGGGCAAAGAAGAAGCGGATACTTTGGTCGTAAATGGAAATAAGATCAAATGCGTTCAGGCGACAAAGACGCCTGGCGAGCTTCCCTGGAAGGCTTTAGGTGTGGAATTTGTGATTGAATCTACTGGCCTTTTTACGGATTCTGAGAAAGCAAAAGGGCACTTGGACGCCGGCGCGAAGAAAGTGATACTTTCCGCTCCCGGAAAAGGCGAAGTGAAGACGATTGTGATGGGCGTAAATGAAAATGAATATGATACTTCAAAGCACAATATTGTATCCAACGCTTCATGTACGACAAACTGTCTGGCGCCTCTGGTTCATGTGATTTTAAAAGAAGGAATCGGCATTGAGACCGGATTAATGACCACGATTCATTCTTATACCGCTACTCAAAAAACAGTAGACGGCCCGTCAAAAAAAGACTGGAGAGGCGGAAGAGCGGCAGCTATCAATATTATTCCGTCGACCACAGGCGCTGCAAAGGCTGTGGGTGAAGTTTTACCTGCTACCAAAGGGAAATTGACCGGGATGTCTTTCCGGGTTCCCACGCCGGATGTTTCTGTTGTGGATTTGACTTTCCGTTCGGTGAAAGATACTTCGATTGAGGAAATTGATTCCTTGATGAAGAAGGCTTCGGAATCTTATTTGAAAGGCTATCTAGGCTACGCCAACGAAGAATTGGTCTCCACGGATTTTATCCATGATGCGCGCTCTTCAATATACGATTCATTAGCGACTTTGCAGAACAACCTGAAGGGTGAAAAGAGATTTTTTAAGGTTGTTTCCTGGTATGATAATGAATGGGGTTATTCGAACAGAGTGGTGGATCTTCTGAGGTATATGGTTTCTAAAAAATAATCTGCTCATAATTCCAAATGAATGAACTGCGGAGGGTCAAACGGCTCTCCGCTGTTCCTTTTAAGGTAGGAGGAATCAAAATGTCAGGAGCAAGAGCTTTTTGGTTTTTTATATTTGGTGTTTTCATTTTTATATTTCAAGCTTCCCTTTTATCAGCGGAAGACAGCGCCTTTCCTTTGCTTTTTTCATCTTCAAATCAAATTACGATTGACGGCAATATGGATGATTGGCCGCTAACGGTTCCTTTTATACTGGAAAGCGATTCGCAGGTAAAGGTAGGGTCGCGTGACAAACGTTTTAGCGGTAAAATAAGCTGTTTTTTTGACAGTCAAAACTTTTATTTCTTTGCCCGCGTTAAAGACCCTACGGCCAGCCCAAATAAATATGAATTTGAAGAAATCTGGCAGAATGACGCTTTAGAGATTTATCTGGGATTCAGGAAGGAAAATAGGACGAGCTATGGCAAAAACGATTTCCAGATTGGGATGACGTTAAGCCCGGGTGAGGCCTTTGCCTGGAATTGGACAAAGAACGATGAAATCAGTAATAAAAACATTTTGGTAGTAAAAAGTACGGATGGGTGTGTTGTGGAGGGAAAAATTCCTTTGTCTGAATTTAACGAGAAGTCTTTGCAACCCGGGCAAACTATCTGGATTGACTTTTCTATTGATAATAGCGATGGAGGGCCTAGAACTACGCAGATGGTCTGGAATGGCGACCACAATGGCTGGCGAAATCCCGGACTCTGGAGGCAGGGTTTTCTCACGAGTGATCCTGATAGAATGAAGGACCTTTATATTCTGATTCCCGGCAGTTTTGATGATGGGCAGAGTAACCGGATGGTTATCTGGTATAATGGCAGTCCGTTTGTGGATACAATAGACATCGATAGGGCCGAAGCCGTGCCGGACGCGGAGGGAGGTTTTACGATTACAAACCAGATTCAAAATATTTCTTTTATGATCAATGGGCGGAAAATAACCCGAAATATACCTTCTCTTTTAGCCCTGAGCGCTCCCGATGAAAACATCTGGGGAGACCTGCCGGTTAAGAAGATAAAAGTCAATCAATTGGGGTATCAGCCGAACGAAAAAAAAGAATTTCTTTTTACGGTAGAAAATAGAAAATGGCGTGGAAAGCCTTTTAAAATTATTGACGCGGGAAACGGCCGAAAAGTTTTTGACGGTATTCTGGGTAATGTTAAACTGGACAATACCATGGAAGAATTCATTTGTTACGGCGATTTTTCCTCTTTTAAGAAAGAAGGAAAATACCAGATTAAAATAGAAGGAGTAGAAGAATCTTATCCTTTTGAAATCAAGAAAAATTTGTATAAAAATTTTTATATTACCGCTATGAGGACTTATTATCTTCAGAGGTGCGGGGTGGAAATAAAGGATAAATTTTCCGGTGTTACACACAAAGCCTGTCACCTTCATGATGGGCGGCTTCGCGGCTTTAATCCAAATCCAACAAATGCTTTCTGGAACACGACAGGGGGCTGGCATGATGCCGGGGATTATGGAAAATATGTCCCTTCTGCCGGAGCGGCTCTGGCGGGGCTTCTTTTGTTATACGAAGTAGCTGGAGAGAAAGTGTCAAAAATTTCTCTGAATATTCCTAAAAACGAACAAAATCTCCCCGATTTTTTAGAAGAAATTAAGTTTGAGCTGGACTGGCTTTTGAAAATGCAGGATAGCGACGGAGGGGTGTTTCACAAAGTCAACTCTATGAAATTCCCTCGTACTATTTCGCCTGACGAGGATGAATTGGTCCGTTATGTTTATGAAAAAGGGACTTCGGATACAGCAATCTTTACAGGAGTAATGGCTATGGCTGCCCGCTTATTTGCCGCTGAATATCCAGCGTATTCGAAAATTTTGAAGACCGCCGCGCTGACATCAGCCCATTATTTAGAGAAACATAATAAGTTCTTAATTTTGTCTTCTAATGATGAAACGGGAAGTTATCAGACGTCCTCGGTAGAGGATGAGCTTTATTGGGCTTTTTCGGAACTTTTTCGCCTGACGGGGAATAAAGAATATTATTCTTACGCGGAAAATTATATGGACCAGTTTGTGGAATATTCCCCTTTTAGCTGGGATGATACATCCTCGCTTGCTGTGTATGCTTTGTTGAAAGCGAAAGGCACTCCTGCTAAAACAAAGAATAAATTGCTGGCTGATGTTTTGAAGCAGTCTAAGAAACTGGTAGAGCGTATTTCTAAAGAAGGTTATAGAGTAGCGCTTCTCGATAGCGAATACAATTGGGCTTCAGTCAAGACAGCTTTGGCATATGGTGTCAATCTTGTTCTGGCAAATCAGTTTTCCCCAAACGAAAAATTTGTAGAAGCCGCTAGAAGACAGGTGGATTATGCGCTTGGGGTGAATGCTCTTTCAAAGTCTTTTCTGACAAAGGTCGGCACGGACTCAGTCCGGTATGTTCATCATCGTGTGGTTATGTCTAGCGGCATTCTGATTCCAGGCCTTCTGGTAGGCGGGCCAAACAACAAGGCGGAAGACGGACTTTATCCAAAGGATTTAAACCAGAAAAGTTATATTGACAGGCCGGATGCTTATTCCTGCAACGAGTACGCGATTGATTATAATGCGCCGCTGGTGTTTTTAGCCGCTTATTTTATGAATCCGTAAAGCTTTAAAGTTCAGCAAATCTTCCGATAATTTGAATGGCAGCCTATTTTTGAAACAAAGGAGGATTTGCTGTGAAAAGTTCTTTTTGTTTTCTGGAAAAAGATCAAAAGACCTATCATTATGTGGCAGAGTATTATTCTCTTATTGAAAAGGGCGTTTCTCCCTGCAGCTTTGATATCTGTATTCAAAGAGAAGAAATCGAAAAACACCTTTTATCCAATCAAATGGATAGCGAAGACCGGTGCGGGATTTCTGAATGGATAGAAGAAAATAGCGCAAAATTCCGTTCGTATTTAAACTCTATTAAGATGGTCGCGCTGTTTATTTATTTTATGGATAAAGATGAAAAATCACCGGCTGAAAAGTCGTTTTCTTTTGATGCCTTTAGCCACGTGGTTCAATTGTGGAATGGGAGAAAATCGGAACTGATCGACTCAATTTTTATCTAAGTGACTGTCGCTAAAAATTGAAAACCCACCATTCATCGCACTTTTCACAAAGGGGCGGCTCTTTGAAATCGTTTTTCCAGTGAGATAAATAGGGCTCTAAAGATTTTGCCCAGCATTTTTCAAGCCCCTCTGAAAGCGCATTTCCTGATTTATATTTCCCGTTATAATCTTCTCTGCAGAGCGGGACATTTCCATCCAAAAAGATGGCCATATCATGCTTTAGATGCAGGCAGGGAAAACGTCTGATAGGAGATAAATCAACAGTCCGGCAGGCATCCAGTTCTCCGCTGAAAGTGTCGGGTTTTTTAACAATGATTCTATCGGAAAAATCCCGCCAGCGTTCATAAAAAGGCATCAGCTCGTCCTCATTCTGTGTAGTGCGGGTAAATTGAAGGTAGATTTTATCAGGGTGCGGCAGTTTTTTGATTCTTTCCTCTATAACGGCCAAACTTTCAAAGGGAAGCAGAGAGTTTAAAGGTTTCTTGAACTCTGCAAAATGTCCCTGTTTTATAAAGCTAATATCAAAAATCACCTTCATATTCGGCAATTCAAGGGCTTTTTCTATTCCAGCGGTATCGTGAAAGAGGCAGCGGCTTTCTAATAGAAAAGAAATTTCCGGGTGCGCTTGAATAATAGAGAGAGCTTCTTCCAGATGCGGGTATAAAAATGGTTCACCGAATAAGCCAATGCTGACAACAGGATTGTAAGAAAATTGTGTTATTTGATCCAGAATAGCCTGGAAATGTTCTGTTTTCATCTCGCCGCTGCGGGTTAATCTCTCTCCCAGATAAAACGCGCCGCTTTCCCTTTCGGTATTCCATTCAATCTCATAAAAAGTAGGTCTTTTGAAAAGTATTTCCGGGTTGTTTTTAATGAGTTCTTCCAATTCAAGGATACCAAATTGGTCGCCAAAATGAGTAATGATATCCTCTATTACCAGAAAATTATTAAAATTATTTGGGATAAAATCAACACGGTGCTGTATTAGGCGGCTTTCGCTGATAAAAAGATTGCAGTCATAGGAGCTTAAATCCTTCTCAAAAAGCTCTTTGATGCTTTGATTGAAAAAAGGCATCTTTTCGGGAATAGTCTGACGTAAAAACTTGCACACATCGTTTTCTATTATTTCGGGCAAAAGGCCCATTGGTAAATTTTCCGGGTAAGTGTAGTCAAAAACGTACTGCAGATGTTCGGAGAGCATTTTTTTAGTCGATTCTACGTCTAAAAGGGGAGAATAGGCGTTTAAGATCAAACTGCTTTTCCCCGAAAGAGAAGTGCTCAAAAAATCTAAAAACTGCGCGGAAGTTTGAAAGGAAAGCGGTTTTAACCCGTCTGGAGCTTTAGAATTGCCTTCCCGGGAAAAATAAAAAATCTCATTCGTAAAATTGCGGATTTTAGAGACGGTTTTTTCCAGAAAGAGATCGGCATTCCTGCCTGCCGGTATTTTTTTATCATCTATCAAAATCGCGGCAATTTCCATTTTGCTACCTCTTTACCATTTTCTTCAAAACGAATCTTTTTATTTCCTGTGCTGCACTAATAGCTGCTTTAGCATCTGCATCGTTGAGTTCAATTGGATAAGGGTAACGAATATTTGTTCCATAATCAGCCATCGACAGACAAGCACCATCTAAATTAGTGAATTGATCATCGTAAACCTTGCATTTTTTATTCAGTATAAGCAAATCATGAGTCTTTGTGATTTCTTCATTCTGACTCAAAAGGTAACCTTTTAAATATTTCTCCGCGCACTGCTGGCAATGATAACAGATAATTTCAACGGGTATTGGCCGCATATTCAAGAGAAATTGCGCTGAAAACAGATCGCTATCCGCTCTGGAAAACCATTCTAATACGAATTCATTGTTTTGCATAAAGCACCACGCCGTCATTTTGGATTTTGCGCTCCAGAGAATTGCTAAACTTTGACCTCTCATCAAATTCTTTTTCGTTGTAAATTAGTATATCAAGGGGAAAATCATAACTGCTCCCGAGTTTTCTGCGAATTTCCCGCATAATATCTATTTTTCTGGTATCCCGGTAATCCATAATAACACAAATATCCAGATCGCTGTCTTTATTTGGGGAACCATAAGCATAAGAGCCGAAAAGAAATATTTTATTCAGTAGATTGTAATATTTTTCCTTTATTTTTTCTGTGATTAATTTCACCTGCTCCTGGGAATTCATCAGCAAACCCTTCCTTCCGTTTTTACCTTCTTTCTCTCTGTAACTCATTACTCGTTAATATTATCATAGATTTTCGGCTATTGCAATTAAAATATTTGAAATTTTTAGAGCCGGAGGATAAAATAAAGGGTCATAGGAGTCGTCATAAACTTTTAGAATACCCAAAACGATGAAAATTATCGGCTAATGCATGCGAAGGAAGAATCTATGTGATCTGCGGCAAAACAATAACTTAGCGTATCTTAGCGTGGCTTAGCGGAAGATCGTTTTAATTGTTTGATGTATAACAAGTTATAAACTTATTTTCAAGGGAGAAATAATAATGGATGTTAAAGTCTCAGTAGTGATGCCGACTTATAATAGGGCTTTTATATTGAAGCTTGTTCTGGACAGCTTGATGGATCAAACCTATAAAAATTATGAAATTGTCCTGGTTGATGATGGATCCGGTGATTCTACTCTCGAAATGCTCAAAAAATATCCGGCTGATAAGTTAAAAGTGATTTGCCAGGAGAATCAGGGCCCGGCTGGAGCCAGAAATACCGGTATAAGGAACGCGTCAGGGGACATTATTCTTTTTATCGACAGCGATGTGATCTGCCCCAGGGATTTGATCGAAACCCATGTTAAAAACCATCAGGAAAGCGAATGGCTGATTGTTCAGGGGCAATTGGTGCGGATTATTGACCTGGATCAGGCGTTTAAAGCGCCTTTTAATATGTGGCACTATTCCCGGTCTTTTTTTGATACGGCGAATGTTTCCGTCAGGAAAAAGCACCTCGAAAAAGCGGGTGGATTTGACGCAAAGTCTTTTAAAAAGGGCTGGGAAGACCTGGATATCGGGCTTCGGCTTTTAAAATCAGGCTTGAAAGCTAAAAGACTGGTCAAGGAAGCCTATGTCTGGCATTACGAGGGGAATTTTAGCCATGAGAATGTATTGGATTTTTTTGAAGACCGCTATCGAGAAGGCCAGGCAGCCCTTTCTTTTTACCGGAAATACCCGACTTTTTCCGTAAAGATGATGGTAATGGAAGGCAGGCTTTTTTATTGGCTCGCGGATAGGCTTTTTAAGGAAAAGTATTTGAAATCCCCGGAATTTTACAAAAAGATTAAAAACCTTCTGGATGCGGGAAAAGTGGATAAAGCGATTGCTTTGGTCCGTTACAATGGCTACTGTTTTCATTTCAAGGGGATGAGGGACAAGATCAAGCAGGATGGCTATGTGTTGCGGAAAAATAATTCCCCCATCCCCCTTTGAAAAGGGGGAGATAGGGGGATTTATTCTTTTGAGAAAGGAAGTACTAAAAGAGGAGTTTTATGAAATCAAATATTTCCCAAAGCTGGGACACATCGGGATACACCGATAAGCAGGGCCATATCCGGGAATTAAAGATTTCACCGGAGCTGGAAGTGATAGAAAATATTTATAGCGACAAGGATTATTGGGTAGAGCTAATGACGGATGAGTTTTCCTCAATCTGCCCGAAGACCGGGCTGCCAGATTTTGCGTCACTTGTGATCCGTTATGTTCCGGATGTATTTCTGGTGGAAGAAAAATCTTTGAAACTTTACCTGACAAGCTATAGAAACTTAGGCATTTTTCAAGAGAATGCGACAAATAAGATACTGGAAGACTTTGCGGGCAAAGTTAAGCCGCGCATTATTAAACTTACCGCTTGCTGGAAAAGCAGGGGCGGAATTGGCGTAAAAGTAGAAGCCGAGTGGAAGAAAGCGGTTACGCCTTCTCAACAATAAATAGGGCTTCCTGCGCCTGTACAGAAGCCGAGTTTGCTTTTAATATTTCAATGATTTTTCCCTGTACATCCGCTTTAATTTCATTCATTACTTTCATGGCTTCTACAATGCAGACGGTCGAGTCTTTAGATACGGTATCGCCTACTTTAACGAAAGCGGGAGTTCCAGGGACAGGGCTTTCATAAAAGGTGCCGATGACCGGCGATTTAATTTTATGGTATTTCGCCTCATCGCTGTAGGCGCTTTCTTTTGAAACAGGCACAGCCTGTGATAGCGCTTGAGATGCCGCGTTGGCTTGCTGAAGAGAATGGGGATGAGGCTGTGCTGGAATAATAGTTTGAGCAGCGGCAGAATACTCTGGATGTGTTTTCTTTGAGATTTTAATCAAACGGTTTTCGCCGTCCTCTATTTCGAGCGAAGCAATGTTAGCTTCTTTCAACAATTTCTTCACTTGCTTCAAAAAATCTATGTTATAACCAAAAACTTCTTTTGCCATATAATACTCCTTTTGTGATGTGGTAGATTGCTAACGGTTTTCTAATAGGGAATGAATTCTTTTCACAGCCTCTTTCAGCCGGTCTACAGGTTGAGTATAGGAAAGGCGGATATAACCTTCCAGGCCGAATGCGCTGCCCGGAACTACTGACACCTGGGCTTTCTCTAATAAGACGCTGGAGAATTCAATAGAATTAGTCGGAACTATACCCCCTACTTCTTTAGCTAAATAATACTGAATATTGGGAAAAACATAAAAAGCGCCTCCGGGAATCTGGCAGCGGATGCCATGGATAGAATTGAGCGCGTTAACGATATAGTCTCTTCTTTCTTTAAACTCGGAAACCATCTTTCCTACGTAGCTTTTTGATTCTTTTAAGCAAGCAATGCAGGCCATCTGGGCGATGGTGTTCGGATTTGATGTAGAATGGCTCTGAATTTCGTCCAGCTTTTTTACAATGTCTTCTCTTGCCACAGCGTAGCCGACCCTCCATCCGGGCATAGAGTAAGCCTTTGAAAATCCATTTACTGTAATTACATTGTTGAATATTTTTGGGGAAAGGCTGGCCAGAGAGGTATGCTTCCCGGAATAATTAAAGTATTCATAGATTTCGTCAGAAAGCACAAAAATATCTTTCTTTACAGCTAGTTCGCCGATGTACTTTAATTCTTCTTCCGTATAAGTAACGCCGGTAGGGTTTGATGGATAATTCAAAATCAAGCCTTTTACCCGGGCGGTCAAATATTTTTCCAGGTCTTCCACATCGATTTTAAAACCGTCTTCTTCAGAGGTGGGAATAACTTTTGGTATTCCGCCCGCTAATTTAATCTGTTCAATGTAACTTACCCAGTAAGGGGAAATAACAGCTACCTCATCGCCCTCATTGATAAGCGCCTGCAGCGCTAAGTAAAGGCTAAACTTGGCTCCAGAGTTAATGATAATATTCTTTGTTGTGACTTCTAAATTATTTTCTTCTTTTAGTTTTTTTACTAAAAGCTGTTTTAATTCTAAAAGCCCGGAATTTTCGGTATAGTGGGCATTGCCGTCCTTGATCGCGGCAATCGATGCTTCTTTTGCCTCATACGGAGGGTCCCAATCCGGCTCTCCAGCGGCCAAAGAAATAACATCTACCCCATTCTTTTTCATTTCTTTCGCTTTAGCGGCAATGGCAAGGGTGGCGGAAGCCTCCAGTTTTCTTACCCGGTTAGCGAATTCTATCATAAAACACCTCATTCGAAATATTGCCCAGTTATTTTAAAGGCAGAAAAGCTTGTTGTCAAAACTTTAGGGGAAAGAATTTTCCAGGCATAAAATTTTTTATAGGACGCCGAAAGGAAATGCCTTGCCGCAAATTGATAGTACTGACCGCCCGGCGGCAATATTCTCCCCAAAGGATGATGTTATGCTCAAAAAAATCATCCCTAAAGCAGGATAAAAATAGTACTCGGAGTACTGTTCTTCCTAAAAAATTAATTGTATAATCAATATATTGATTATGCACAAAGCATAATGTATTTATGTATTGTGCATGATAATTTTTTGGAGGTTTTATGAAGGAGAAAAGGTTTCACCGGCATTTCGGTCTTTGGAGTTTTGGCTTTATAGTGTTAGTTTATGCCCTGCTTTCCGGCTGTACTCATCTTCCAGGCTCGGAAATGAGCCTTCTGGATGGGCAAAATGCGGGCGGCGTTTCTTCCCAGACTATCAATTACAATACAAACACCTGGGACCTCAGCAGTCTGGATACTTACTATTTTAGAACAAGCACGGGTTTTGGAAACGGCGCTGATTTTGACTGCCTGTGGACAAACGTCAACGTTATGTTTTCCAGCGGAATTATGACGCTTGCATTGAACCGGGTAAACAATGTCAATTACGGCGCTGAGCTCAAAAGCCAGCATTTCTACAACAGCGGGCTTTTCTCTACCAGAATGAAACCGGCGAAAGCCTCCGGCGTGGTCAGCTCATTTTATACTTTTACAGGAGAGTATGACGGCACACAATGGGATGAGATTGATATTGAGTTTACCAGCAACAACACTTCTCAGGTCTGGTTAAACTGGTATGTAATGGGACAATATCAGGATATGTTAGGTAAAAAATGGCAGACCAATATTAATCTGGGTTTTGACGCTTCTCTGGCGTTTCATAACTACGCGATTGAGTGGAAAGCGGGAGACTGGATTAAATGGTATGTGGATAAAAATGATGA
>JAGVOW010000105.1 GCA_020052515.1 Brevinematales bacterium
AAACCTATGGAACGGGGACAACTCCACTGCCGCTGTTGACTGGCTAAAAGCATTTGATCCCGCCTGCCTGCCTCTTCAAGCGCAGTATGACTACATCAGCTATACTCCGGCAACTCCCGCTGTCGTTCAGGATTCGCTCAATGGCCTTCTGCACAATGGTGATTTTTCTCAAGGCACAAACTATTGGTTCAGCGGCAGCTATAACGGCGCAGCCAATTCTTCCGCCATTGAGAATGGCGCGTTTCATATGATACCGACTGCCCTGGATAATGGATATCATTCCGTGTGGAACATCCAGTTGGATCAGCCGGGAATTTATTTAAAATTTTTGCATCAATATCAACTGCAATATGACGTTAAACCTTCTGCGAGCCGTCCGTTGACAGTTCAATTAGCCATAAACAACGGCCCATGGTATAGTTATTGGTCGATGTACACCAACCTGACCTGTACTAGCTGGCAGACTATTACACAATATTTTGTTATATTCCAGCCGCAAGATGATGTGGATACTTCTCTCCAGTTCCAGTGCGGCAACAGCCTTGTTGACTTTTATATTGATAATGTTAAACTCATTGACCTTGGGCCTGCGCCTTCAACAGCTCCTGCCATTACAAACGGTAACTTCGACATAGCAGGCACTCCTGCTTACAATTGGTATTTTATGAATGGATGGGGAGGAAACAACTACGTAACTATTGAAGCACCTAACAATATTTGCCATGCTACTCTTAATGAACCTACTCCTTACGAGAATAATATATATCTTTCTCAGGATATTTCACCCGCACTGGGTTATATGGTGCCTTTTACACTGACATTTGACGCGAAAACTTCCGCTGCGGCTGGTAGGCCGATGTCGGTAAGGGTAAGAACTTGGGAATTAGATGATACTGTATACCTGCTCAGTACCGTAAATCTGACAACTTCCTGGCAGACATTTACTTTACAATTTACAAATATCAATCATCCGTATGGACAAGATGCCAGATTATCCTTTTTAATGGGCGGCTATTCCGGAGACATTTATTTGGACAATGTTTCTGTAATGTATCCAGGAGCTGGGGCGGGAGCATATTCAGGTGCTATTTCTACCCCCACCAGTTTTACAGCGGCAGGCGGAACGCTTCAAGCCGTTCTTTCCTGGTCTTACTCGGACAGCAACGCCGCAGGTTTCTATATCTATTACAGCAACGCAAATGTCCAGCCCTCCGCTCCTCAGTTGACCAATAGCTTCTGCACCAGGAACGCCCTGATTACCGGGTTGAAACCCAATATAACTTATTACTTCTGGATCAAAGCTTACGCGGGAACTTCCGTTTCATCGACCGTTACTGCTCAAACAGCCATTTCTCCCGGACAAGCCGCCTATTGGAAATTTAACGACGGGGCGGGAACCGGAGTTGCCGATTCAAGCGGAAATAACAACAATGGAACTATTTATGGAACCACGCAGTGGGTCGATGGAATCGATGGAAAAGCCCTATATTTTGACGGGGCGACCTATATCAGCAACTTTGCCAGCATGGCCGGTTTTCCGACAGGAAACGAAGCCTATTCTATAGAAGCCTGGGTAAAACCGGATAGAGCAACCAACGCCTGCATCCTATCGTGGGGAGCGAATAAGAACCAAAATTACCAATTGAATTCCCTCTATCTGCTCTGCAATCCATGCGGTATAGACAACTTCTGGGGAGGAAGCATATACGCCGTAGGAAACACCCCGGATCTTAGCGGGGAGTGGCACCATGTCGTGGTAACATACAATGGAACTGTAATCACAATTTACAAGGATGGAGTCTCCATTTATACGAAAACAATGACTCCATCACTGAGCGCGGCGCTTTCCGGCCTGACAATAGGAAGAGTTACCGGAGGAACTCTCTTTTATAAAGGCCTCATTGATGAACTGTCGGTCTGGAAAGGATGCTTGAGCGCTTCAGATGTTCAGTCTCGTTACAGTTTATATTCCGCCAGCGCGAATACCTGGAACAATTTCACGCACTGGAAGTTTAATTCTGTCAGCGGTACGACTGTCACCGACTCAGGCCCAAATGCCAATAATGGAAATGTTTATGGCACAGCGCAGTGGGTTGATGGGGTTGAAGGGAAAGCCCTGTATTTTGACGGAGCGACTTATGTCAGCAACTTCGTCAGCATGGCTGGTTTCCCGACCGGAAATGGGGCTTATACTATAGAAGCATGGGTAAAACCGGAAGCAACCTCAAGCGCATGCGTCATATCCTGGGGAACAAACAAAAACGCGAACTACCAGTTGAATTCCATGTATCTGGTTGATAATTCTTACACCATAGACAATTATTGGGGCGGGAGTGTTTACGCGGCAAAATATACCTCGGACCTTAGCGGAGTATGGCACCATGTTGCGGCAACATACGATGGAACAACTGTCACAATCTACAAAGACGGGGTTTCTGTTTACGCAAAAACGATGACCCCTTCGCTTAACGCGCTTCTTTCCGGCCTGACAATAGGAAGAGTTACCGGAGGAACTCTCTTTTATAAAGGTTCTATCGATGAATTAAACGTTTACTCAAGATGCTTGCCGGCATGGGAAATGCAGGCACATTATAACGCGTATCATTAATCTTTCCTTCTATAAAATTCAGCGCAAAACGAAAAGGCTGCCTCAAAAGGCAGCCTTTTCGAAAAAAATAAGTAAACAGGAGGTTATGTCTATGAAAGAAAAAGTCTTTTTGTGGTGCGAAATATTTTGTGGTTTTCTGGTATTTGGATTGATGAGCTGTTCTGTCATTGATTCTCTTAAGGAAGACCGAAACGGAAATAACACAGGCGGCACAATTCCGGATCCAATGTATTCTTTTTGTTTTGAAGGATCAAATGCGTTACTTGAGGATAAAGGCGCTTTTATTCTTCAACAGGAAAACGAAGAAGGGTCTAGCAATATCAGTATTGTAGCAGATCCGGAAGATCCGACGAATCATGTCCGAAAATATACAGTGTATTCCAATGATATTGTACATGGCACCTATCAGCGGGTTGAGGACAAAATTTATTATCAGAACTGGCATGCGCAGATGGGGCGAGAATACTGGTATGGTTTTAGAACTCTTATTTGTTCTAATGAATGGCCATTAAGCGCTGTTAATAATTATGGAGGCGATCGCTGGTTAATCATTGCTCAATGGCATGATATCCCAGATAACTTATATTATGGAGATGGTGTCCAGAGAGAAGAATGGAAATCGCCGACCCTTGCTATTTATGTGATCAATGGGAAATATAAAGTTCTTTACCGTACGGACCCGCTGCCCATTTCAGTCACAAATGGAAGCACGAACGGTGCTGAATGTGTGGCTTTTGATAAACGTAGTCTCGGCTGTCCCTCTTCTGAAAACTGGGAATATGACTGGCAAGGCCAAATTGACAATCTTCCATCTAATACTAATACAAATCATCGCTGGTGGCAGGAAGATATGCTTGCTGACCGTAATGCCAACCGCTGGGTAAAGTGGGTTTTCCATGTCAAGTGGGCGTCCGATAATACGGGCCTGCTCGAAGTCTGGAAAGACGGGAATAAAATCATTGATAAGCACAATTATCCAACTTCTTATAATGATTATGCGGGTCCGACTTCTAAAATGGGAATTTATAGAAGTTCTCCTTATGCAGGTGTACCTTATAACTCGGTTTATTATGATCGTACTTTTTATCTGGACGAATATCGTATTGGAGACTCAAATGCGGTTTATGATACGGTAGTTCCCAGGGGAGGAAGGTAATGTGTCGCCTCTGAAAAATCCTGATTGTTCTTATGGAAGCGGTTCTGAAGAATCCTTAGCGGCCTCTTCTTTCGCTTTCTCAGAATCAAGGACGGATTTCAGCCAGGCTTTCGCTTCGTCTTCACTGTTGCAAGTTTTGATAAACTTTTTGTCTCTTTCGGAAAAAGCCAGTGCCACGTTGTAAAGGGTTTGTTTCATGGAATCCATTCCTATTATGGCTGTCGCTTTTGAGAAGTGATCGTTAAACTTGGAGAAATTGGTAAAATCTTTTATAGATTTTACAGAATAATCCATATTTTTAACATTAACCAGGTATAGCAAGCTTTTTTGCGGTAAATCCCTTAAAATTTTTTTGCATTTCTCCATAAATAACCGTATTTTCTCATTGGGCATATCCGAAAAATCAAGGTACAAAAGCTTAATCCCTTCATAATCAATATAATGCGGTTCTCTGTCCATTTTTATCTCCTACGAAAAATTGCGGTAATGTCAAAGGTTTTCGTCTCAAAAACTTTTAATTGTATATTCGAATAACAGTTACAATCATTTTACTTTGCGGCAGAAAAAACCGCAAAAAACTGCCGATTATCCCTTTATTTTTTCATAATCTGAAAGAATCCAGAAAAAAATCAGGCAGGCGGCGATCAAAAGAAAAATTATGATATTGCTGCGAAAATCTATAGTCAAGATTTTTTCTACAAAGACTTTTTGGTTGCCCATAATGGTTTTCGCGTAACCCTCAAAGTCTTTTATCTGGTCTAAGAAAATCAGATTGGTTTGATAATTTCTGGCTATCTCTAAATTAGGGGTTTTAAGGGCAAGCTCTTCCGGGTTGTCCGAGATGAATATCTTTTCTTCTTTCTGGTTGGTGAGAAAAGAATAAATCCCTTTCTTGTTTTGATGGAGAGGATTTTCCTCGCCCAGTACATAATTCAATTTTTCCAGTTCCATTCCCATGCCGCTTTCTTCTAAGATAAAATGAAGGTTGTTTTGCCAGAAATTTTCAAAGTTTTGATAAGCCAATTCTTCTGGAATTTTCATAAAATCCCATTTCCATGTGTCCCAGCCCCAAAAAACACGGCCTTTATCTTGAAAATCCCAGATGAGGCCCTCGCTATCCAGGATGCTTTTCACAATCAATTCATTGTTGTTGTAGAGAAATTTTCTCTCAGAGAAATTTTCCATAAAATTACCGTTGGTAAAAAGTCCCAGCAGAAGCCTGGTTTGAGAAATTTCGTTCAGGCCAACCTGATAGAAAATAGGAATTTTTCTTTTTCTGGCCTCTTGAAGGGCTTCAAAATTCCGGATCTGACGGTCCTCTAAATCCATTAAAATAACGCCTGAATCGTTTTGCAGATTCGGAATAGCGATGGTTTCTCCTTTTTGCTTCAAAAGGGCGGATTCAATCTTGACCCATTTGATCTTTCCCAGAAAACGCTTCACAAAGGCATATTCTTCAGAGGGTTTTCCTGCCAGGAAATAAATTCTGTAAAATTCCGGCACGCTTTGCACGAGGCGTGATAGAGAAGAAGGCTTTGCGGCAGGATCCGACAGGTTTTCGACTTGAAACTGGATCAATTGACAGCCGGCAAAAGAAAAAGTTTGCTCCCAGCTTAGTTCATTGAGTCCGGTTTTGAGCGTGACAATTTTTTCGGACAAAACATTTTTCTCGTTTTTTAAAGTGAGCTTTGCCTTTATTGAATTCACCGATGCGGAAACGCTTCCCGAAACATAAGTAAATATTTTGATCTTTACGCCTTCCTTTGCTTGAATCCACTCCGGCATTTCGACTTTGTAAAGAGAAATCCTGTTTCTTTCATTTGTCTCATTTTGAACAATGACGGGATAGACAAATGGGAATTTTTCAGATGGAGAAAGGGAAGCGTTGTCATTAAAGTCGCTTAAAACTATTATTTTTGAATCCATGCCGGCCTTGTTTTTAATGGTGCGGATACTGTCAAATAAAGCGGTAAACTCGGGGTTAAGGCCATTTGTTTTCTCTGAGACCGTATCGGCAAAATAATTTATCCTCAGTATAGGGCTGTTTTTTAGATCGGGAACATTGCCCACCGAAAGGCTTTTATCAACGAGCACAAAAACATAGGGCGGCAAAATAGTCCGGTAATGAAAATCCCAGTGAGCATTGAAGATAAATAGGATCATGAGCAAGAGAGCAAACCCTAATAGCAGGAAAGGCAGTAAAGAACGCTTTTTGAATAGCATTTAGACCGCCTGTTTTTTCTGTTCCCAATAGAGTCCCAGCTGGCCGCATCCGCCATTTATTTCTCTGCCTTTACTTCGGCGGACAACGAAGGGGATATTGTGCTTCTTTAATAAAGTCAGAAAGGCCTGAAGCTCTTTCTCTGTGGGTGTCTGATAAGGAAGGCCTGGAATGGGGTTATAAGCAATTACATTGAGGTTGTAATCTATGCCGGCGGTAATTTCTTTCAAGGCTTCCACTTCTTCTTCCGAGTCATTCTCTCCGCGCAGAAGTACGTACTCAAAAGTAACCCGCCTTTCCAGGCTTTTTTGGTAATCCCGGACGGCTTCCATTAGTTCCGGCAACGGATTTTCACTGGCAATCGGCATAAGTATTTCCCGTTTTTTCTGAATAGCGGAATGGAGCGAAACGGCAAGCCGAAGCTGAATTTTTTCTTCCCTCAGAGCACTAATTTTTTGGATAATTCCAGCTGTCGAGATAGTAAAATGGCGGCTTCCCAGATTGTATCCGCCGGAAAAATTCAATATTTTAATAGCTTTCAAAACACTCTCAACATTCAGCAAGGGCTCGCCCATTCCCATAAAAACAATATTGGAAATGCTTCTTTTTGCGGCAAGCGCATCTTTGTTTCCCTTTTCATCTAAAACTTTTTTTTCAGCCAGCAGAATTTGGGCAATGATTTCGTCTGTAGAAAGGTTTCTTTTGAAACCCATCTGGCCTGTGGCACAGAAAACACAGCCTAAGGGGCAGCCCGCCTGAGAAGAAACACAGAGAGTCATTCTGGATTCTTTTGTTTCATCATCTTCTTCAGCCAGAATGAGAACAGCTTCAATATAAAGAAGATCTTCGGTTTTAAAGAGAAACTTCATGGTCTCACCGCTTTTTTCTTTTAGGACTTCAGACAGTTTCAAGCTTTGAATGAAAAAATCCCTCTTTAATAAGCTTCTTAAATCCTTCGGTAAATCCGACATAGCTTCAAAATCAAAAACAAATTTTCTGTAAATCCAGTTGAAAATCTGATAAGCCCGGCTAACCGGGACATGATTATCCATAAAAATTTGTTTCAATTCGCTGAAAGTAAATCGAAGAATATTCTGCATTGTGTCCTCGTAAGAGTATAAGTATAAAGGAAGAAGGGAAAAATTCAAGAAAAAGAGGAATGTGCTATCAGAACTCTTTCCAGGTCCTGGTAGTCCTTTTTGATTTCAATTTTATTGAAACCAGCTTTGCGGAATAGTGTTTCTATTTCTCTCCATTTGTGATCGACTTCCACTATAATCATTCCGTTTTCGGCCAATATTTTCTGAGCTATTTCAGCGATTTTCTTGTAAAAATCGAGGCCGTCTTTTCCTCCATAAAAAGCCTGGAAAGGCTCATAAAGCTTTGCTTCTTTGTCGAGAAATTCAAAATCTTGCTCTGAAAGATAAGGCGGGTTTGAAATAATCAGGTCTTGTTTTTCAAAACCGGGGCCCGGTTTAAATTTCAAAAAATCCTGTTTCTGCCATTTAACATTTTTTATTCCTAGATTTAACGCGTTTTTTCTAGCTAAAGAGATCTGAATATCTATTCCCAGAATGCGGGCTTTTGGAAATAAACGAAATAGTGAAAGCGCAAGAGCCCCTGTCCCTGTTCCAATGTCGAGGATGGTTCCAAATTCCTTCCCGCTTTCCTTTGCGGCGTAAAGCAAGTGCTCGGTATCCGCTCGGGGGATAAGCGTTTTTCTGGAAACCAGAAATTTGTCCTGAAAGAAATACTGATAGCCAAGGATAGCGGCTATCGGTTCCAGGCGGCCCCGGCGAAAGACACCGAAGGAAATAAGAATCATCTTAAAGAAGGAAATGAATTCATTTTTATGAAGAAAAATTTCATTACGGTTAATTCTGAGATAATGGCCCATAATTGCACGGACATCTACATCAGGTGTTGGGCAAAGCTTTCGTTGAAGGTAGGAAAGGCTTGTTTTATATGCTTGTTCTACAGTCATGGTTTCTTATATTCCCATATTCCCAAGTTTTTTAATACCTTTTTATTCTAAAGCTTTTTCTGTTTTTAAACAACTTTTCATGCCGCTTTACAAAATCCACCTTTTGGTGGATAAAATTTCTACCTTTTAGTGGATATTAATTGTAATCAGTGGATGTTATCCTGTTATCTTGGTTTTTTAATAGTATAATAAACAGATCGCGATTCCGTTTGTAGAGATGTACGGCCTTGCTACAAACGGAATTGAATTATCATACTAGTTATACTAATTTGCAATCAAAGTGATAGTAAGCGTTTCTATGAAACTTTGCCTCGCTATCATATCTCCGCAACTATCACTAATATTGACTGCAAATTAGTATTAGAGGTTTGAAAATAGCCAAAAAATTGCAAGGCAATTTTTCTCATAGGAGGCGGATATGGTGAGGATTTTCATCTCTCATTTTTTCTTTCTTATCCACTATGACTAAGATAGTAATTTTCTTTGTTAGCAATGGGTCCTTTATAAGGAATGTTTGGTGGATTATGAGACTTTTTAAAAGTCAATTAACGTAGGAGGTTAGAGTTTATGAAGAAAGTGTTAGTAAGTGTTTTGAGCGCTTTTGTAGCGCTGGCTTTTCTGGCGGGCTGTACAAAAGCTCCTGATGGAAAAGGTGATTCTAGTTCCAGTGCTGGCCTGCCCAGCGGCTATGGCTATTTGAGCCTGGCTGTCAGCTTGAACGGTACAATGGGGAATATCCTATCCTGGATTAATCCTGTTGTGGATACGGCTGGTATTGTTTCTTATCAGATTACCATTTCTGGTACCGGTATGGCAAATATTGTTACTAATGGCGGGTCTTCGATATCTATACCCATTCCAGCAGGAAAGAATAGGGTTGTAATGGTAGAAGGTAGAGATGGCGGCGGAGTTTTTGTGCCTGGAGCCAAGTTCTTTAGCTATGGCGATATTGTTGCTGGCGTTACTACAACGATTACCGTAAACTGGAATACGACTCCGGCAGGCGGAATCTTGAGCGCCCTTCTGGGATTGTCTGTTAGTTTAAATGATGTAAACGCGGCTGCTTTACAGACCTTGGTGAATTCTTCAACTGAGAAGAAACTTATTGATTTTGTTTCAAACGCGAATATTTACAAAACGGTAACAAATTTCGCTAGCCCTTTGGTTCTCTATACGCCAGGAAGGATTCTGGGAAGGCTTTTTGCGAGCGATGGTACAACTCCTTTAGCGGCTAATTATCAGGTAAAGGTAAGAGATTACCTTTCTCCGGCGACTCTGGATAACGCAGCCGGCTATTATACAAATGCTAATGTTGTGCCCGGCAGCAATGTAACAGTACAGGCCTATAATGGCAGCTCGTTAATTGCTACCACAAATGCTGCAGTCGCAAATGGACAGACAGTGGTATTGAATATAACCACTTCTGTATCTCCAAATCAGGCAGGGACAGGCGGAATCATTATCAATTTAGGTACAAACCAGCTGGTGGCGAATGCCGGCGCGGATTTCAACGCGTACATTGGTTATACAAGCTATCTGAATGGGACAAATAGTATCGGGGCAAGCACTTACTTATGGTATCAAACTGCAGGCCCTGAAAACATGCTGATTAATAACGCTGCCTCAAATATTGCTAACTTCAATCCAACGGCTATAGGAACTAACGAGTTTACTTTGCTTGTTGGAGATGGGAGTGATTTTCAAGCTGATACAGTAAAGGCTTTTGTTTATGCTGTTACACCTCTGGCGCAGGGGTTTGAAAATGGAACAAATGGACAGCTTTCTCCGGATTGGTTTAGTTATGGAACAACTTTTACAGCAAGGATTACGAATATAGCTATTTACGGAACAAAGGGCTATTTTGTTTCGGGAAGCACTCCGAGTGGTTATTCTATCGGCGGTACGGCAACAGCTGTAGGCAGAATTATTCCTGCGAGCGGAAGCTGGGATGCTGTGGATTTGACTTCTTACGCTAAATTAAGACTTCATATCCGGAATCTGGATGTAGCAAATTCAGCAAGCAATAAGCTTTCTATTGCGTTTGTTGACAATCAATCAAACCTTATGAGCGGTGGAGATGGAATCTACGCAAACTGGGATTCGCATAATTACCCGCCTCTTAATCCAAACTGGCAGGGAGACGGCTGGTATGAGATTAATATGACATATTCTGGTACGGTTCAGTCTAATAGTACCGCGAATCAATTCAACAAGGATCTTTTCAATGGCGTTCAAATCGGTACTTTTGACTGGTCGCGTGTTTCCAAAATCAAGATTACTCTTGGCGCTACAGGAGCTGGTGCAGGAGCAGGTTCTTTTGTTGTAGACGAACTGATGTTTATCAACAAATAATAGACTATTTATTTCTTCCGGGACGCTTATGCGTTCCGGAAGATAATTAAAGAGGAAGAAAGAATATGAAAAAATATTTTTTAATGGGTATTCCTTTTCTTTTTTTTATTTCTTGCGCGGGTTTACAAACTGTCGATGGAAATGGGACCGGCACAACTAGTTCAACAAACAGCATAGTTCTTTCGGATGTTTTGTTGACAGATGGATTTGAAACCACCTCTTTAGGAGAATCTCCTGCCAATTTAAATGCGACAAATGAAAATTGGTGGAGGGCCGGGACAACATATGGCTCTTACTCTGTTTATGTTACCAATGTTTATTTTTCAGAGGGCGCAAAAAGCCTTTTTTTAAACGGTAATTGTACAACTAACTACTGGATACTTTCAACCGGTACTTCGGTGGATAAAATGGTGCCAGGAGGCGCTGGTACAGGAGCGCCCGTTGACTTGACTGGTTTCTCCAGATTAAGATTCTTCTTTACCTGCCTATTTTCTGCGAAATCAAAATTATCAATTTCTTTTATGGATAACAATTTATCAGATCCGAGCAACTCTGCTAGCGGGACTGTGGCAAAATGGGACTCTAATGGATATCCGACTTTCTGGATAAATTCTACTCCGGTAGAACCCGGTGCCTGGATTGAAGTTCAGCTAAAATGGTCTGGAAGTGATCAAAGCAATTCTAATTCCAATCAATTTAATCGGGATAGATACAATGGAAGGCAAGATACTACTAACTTTGACTGGCACAGTGTCGTGAATTTTACGATTTCTGTAGGTGCCACTGATTCCCCAGGAGATGGCCAGGGCACTTATGTAATAGACGAAATAATGTTATTAAGATAGAAGAGGCTCTTATTTTTTTAAGTGAGAGTCATCTTTAACCTCATCCCCCCGCTTTATCACGGGGGGATTTTTTGCGTTTTTGTGAAACAAAGCTTAAAATATTTTAACTAGGGTTTTTTGGAGAGCGGATCATGTTCAAAATGGTATTTGACTATACGGTGTCTTTGTTTGTGATTATTGATCCTTTTGTTTCATTGATCATATTACTTTCATTACTGCCGCAATCGCATGAGAAAAATATGATCCATATTGCTTTTAAATCCTCTCTCGCGGTATTTATTGGAAGTTCAGTCTGCATCTTGTTAGGTGGATTGGTATTGAAGATATTTGGAGTGGATGTTCCTTCTTTTAAAATTATGGGTGGAGTTATCTTGCTTCTTCTGGCTATTCAAATGGTTCAGGCGAGAATAAGCGGTACGCGCTATGTCCAGAATGAGGCGGATGAAGCGCGGAGGAAAGCGGATATATCTATTTCACCGCTGGCGATCCCTGGCACTCTTGGCCCTGGGACTATTACGACGATTCTTATTTACCGTAACCAGGCAAGCTGGCAGCAAATTGTCGCGCTTTTTATTGCGGTTTTGATTAACTGCGTGATTCTTTACATTGTTTTTGTCAATGCGCGCCGGCTGGAAAAAGCGCTCAGCAAAACAGCCCTTAATGTCTTCACCCGTCTAATGGGGTTGGTAGTAGGGTCAATTGCTTTCCAGTTCATTGTCTCCGGCGCGAAGGAACTCTGGTTCAAGCCTTAGAATTTATAATATACTCCAATGCCTGTATTAACCACTATACCAAGAAGAAAACCCGGTACACCAGCGAAATCCTGAGCGAGTTCTCCCAGTGCGTTTATTCCCGGGTGCCCGATGATATGGTAGCTACGCAGGAATATATCCAGTCCTACAGTATCCTGTCCGGATAGGTCAATCTGCCAGCCAAGAGCGTAAGTAAAAACAAAATAAGGGCCGCGCCAAACGTCAAAAGAAGTCCCCACATTCTGGCCAGTTAAGAGATCGTAAAAAGATTCGCCCGGATTGGTAGTTTTACCGGATCCATGGAAGGGTAAAAATCCTAAACCAGCGTTAATATAAAAAACGGGGCTAAGGTAAAATTGGATCTCTCCAACAATCGGCACCATCTCAATAGAGGCGGAATTGCCGCCCTCGTTGTAGTGAAAGATAGGGATAAACGCGGTGTGCAAACCTAAGGCTACTTGTGAATTAATAGAATAAAGAAAATCCCCGGTTAATGTAAGCGCGCTGGTGTATGCCAAGGAATTTGCGCTTTGCGCGTAAATTAAGAATCCCATTAAACCAGGATAAATTCCCCAGCCGATATTGCCCTTAATCAGGAATTTTTTTGAAGCCACTGTTCCGCTATTTGTCGAATTTTCAGCAGCAAAAGCAGAAGAACAGCAAATAACAATGAGTAATAAAACCAAAACCCACCCTTTCCTCATAATCCTCATAAGATCCTCCCTTTTGTTTTATCCCAAAGATTTCAAGAGCTCTTCCTGTTCGCTCATAATACAGGCATTGATCAGTTCATTACAGTCGCCATTCATGATCATATCCAGCTTGTAAAGTGTCAAGCTTATGCGGTGATCTGTCAAACGGTTTTGCGGAAAGTTGTAAGTACGGATTTTTTCGCTCCGGTCGCCGGAACGGATAGCGCTTCGGCGCAGAGTTGTTTCTGTTTGAGCTTTCTTTTGTAATTCAACGTCCAGGAGTTTTGCCCGTAAAATTCGCATCGCGCTGGCCCGGTTCTGCAGCTGAGAGCGCTCTTCCTGGCAAGCCACTACAATTCCGGAAGGGGCATGAGTAATGCGGACAGCGGAATCCGTTTTATTGATATATTGCCCACCTGCCCCGCTGGCGCGAAAAACATCTACTTTCAAGTCTTTTGGATCAATCTGGACATCGACTTCATCCGCCTCTGGGAGTACTACCACGGAAGCTGTAGAGGTGTGAATTCTTCCGCCTGCTTCCGTTACTGGAATCCGCTGAACTCGGTGCACGCCGCTTTCAAATTTAAAATGCCCATAAACATCCTTGCCCTTGACTGAAAAAACCACTTCTTTGTAGCCGCCCAGGCCGGTATCATTGAAGTCCAGGACTTCCAACCGCCAGCGTTTTATCTCAGCGTAGCGCGAGTACATTCGAAATAAATCGCCGGCAAAAATAGCGGCTTCGTCTCCCCCGGTTCCGGCGCGGATTTCGACAATAATGTTCTTTGATTCCATTTCGTCTTTCGGAAGAAGCATGGAGAGAATTTCTTTTTCAAAAACTTCTTTTTTTTGGTTTAATTGATCCAGGTCTTCTTTTGCCATTTTTTTAATTTCATCGTCTTCATTAGAATTTAATAGTTCCAAATTATTAGCTATTTCTTTTTCTGCTTTTGCCACTTCATGGTATTTTTCTACTAATGGCTGTAAATCCGCGCGGTCCTTGGCCAATTTAATGTATTCCTGGCCGGTGGGCTGCATTCTTGAAAGTTTTTCGCCCATTTCCTCATACTTTTTGACCAATTCAAGAGCCTTAAGATGCATAAAAACTCCTTTGCCTCACCCCCGGCCCCCTCTCCATCGCAATGAAGAGGGGGCCGGGGGTGAGGCGCATATATTATAACAAGAAATCTTCATTTTTGCTAGTTATTCTGCAAAGGAAGCCAGTTTTTCCGCATGGTAAGAACTTCGGACTAATGGCCCGCAAGCCGCGTCCCGGAAGCCAAATTGAAGAGCGGCTTTTTTATATTTTTCAAAGATTTCAGGAGTAATGTATTCTTGAATGGGATAATGATGACTCGAAGGAGCAAGATATTGCCCAATAGTTACCAGATCGCAGCCGGAATTTCTTAAGTCTTTTAAAACTTCTATAATTTCGGCTTCTTTTTCTCCCAGCCCTACCATAATGCCGGATTTAGTCAAAATATTTGGGCGGATCGTTTTAGTTTTCGCAATCAATTCTAGTGAACGTTTATAGATAGCTTTTGGCCGGACTAAAGGATAAAGCCTGGGGACAGTTTCTACATTATGATTGATCACATCAGGAGCAGCTTCAATAATTTTCTTAAGAGCATCCCAATTGCCCTGTAGATCGGGTATGAGAAGCTCTGTTAAAATATCCCCGCTTTTTTCTCTTATTTTTTGCATGGTTTGTATAAAATGAGATGCACCGCCATCAGAGAGGTCATCCCTCGTAACGGAAGTAATCACTACGTATTTTAATTTCATTTCGGCGGCCGCAAGCGCGACATGCGCTGGTTCATTCGGGTCCAGGGTTTCTGGTATTCCCTTTGAGATGTTGCAGAAAGTACAGTTCCGGGTACAAGTATTTCCCATGATCATAAAAGCGGCTGTCTTTTGCCCAAAGCATTCCATGCGATTGGGGCAATTGGCCTCCTGGCAAACGGTGTGAATTAAAAGCTTAGAGATCACTTTTTCTGTATAAGCGGCGCTCCCGCCTTTTGGAAGTTTGACTTTAAGCCAGTCCGGCTTTCGTGAAACCATTATTTGTTCCTTGGAGTATAGGCGCGGTTAATTAACCGCGCCTATACTCTGTTCATAAAAGAGCTTTTTATCTGCCACATTTTGCTCCACACAAAAAGTCTTGCAGAAATAAGCGGCAACCATCTTTTCCAGGCCTTCGAAATCCTGTTTCTTCCCCAGTATTTTCTCCAGAGAAGTCACACCCTTATCTGAAATTCCGCAGGGATTAATCCATTGAAAATGAGCCAGATTGGTATTTACATTAAAAGCAAAACCATGCATCGTTATCCCATGCTGGACCGCAATGCCGATAGCCGCTATTTTTTCATCTCCCACCCACACCCCGGTATAATCTTTCCCGCCGCTTTTTGCGAAAATTTCGAATTCCTTTTTCAGCAAATCTATCAAGGCGTTTTCTATTTTATTCACAAATTCTTTTACAGAAATATGGCTTTCTTTCAAGTCGAAAATGGGGTAGCCGACGATCTGCCCTGGCCCATGGTAGGTTATATCACCGCCGCGGTTAATTTGATGGATGCTTACCTTCATTTTGTTTAAATCATCCCGCGAGGCTAAAACATTGGATATTTTGCCCCGAATTCCCAGGGTAATTACCGGCGGGTGTTCCACAATTAACAGGGTGTCGGCGGCATTTTTTTTTATTCGAAGCTGGAAAATTTTTTCCTGAAGTTGCAAAGCTTCCGGGTATTTTGTTTTGCCTAAATAAATAACATTCATAAGATATTATAACTGAAAAATGCCTTTTAATCAATTGCCAGAGGGAGAATGCAGTTCAAAATAACCTTTCCAGCATTGACTAAAGTTGATTTTATTTTAAAATTAAAAGCAGGAGGCAAAGATGACTCCGCAGGAGACAGAGAAGCAGATTGAAATGCTGAAGTTAGAACTTAAGAAAAAAGATGAATATATTGATCATCTGGAGAAATTGTCGGAAGCTTATACCAATTTATCCGAGCTTTATAATCAGGAATTGCTGGATGCCGATAGAACATTAAAGGCGCATGAAATAATCCAGAATATGATGACCCAGGAGCGTCGGAAAGCGGAAGAATTGATAAAGGTTCATGAGAATTTGCAGCTTCTCAGCGATGAAGAAAAGAAGCATGCTGAAGAAACTATAAAGGCCCATGAGAAAATTCAAGAGCTCAACGATATGGAAAAGCGAGAGAAAGACATTTTATTAAGAGCTCAGCAAAATATTTCTAATTTATCCGAACAGGAACTTATAGAAAAAGACAGTATTATTAAAGAAGTTATGGAAATATATAAAAAAATCAACGCGATTCTGGATTTGAATGAGCTTTTGAAAAGTATCTTAAATACGGTTGTGAAAACAACAGGAGCGCAAAGAGGAGTCTTATTCCTGAATGAAGAAAATAATATGGCCCCAAAGATTTTCAGCGCTATAAAGCTGGAAGACATTCAGGATAAAAATTTCAAAAATTCTTTAGAGATTATCAATTCAGTAGTAAAGGACAGAAAAAGCAGTCTTATTCAGGAGCATGGCGAAGGTAAATTCGCAGTTATCTGCGCGCCTCTTTTGTTTGAAGAGCATCTCCTGGGAGTTCTTTACGTGGATGCCCGGTCGTCGCAGATTGTTTTCCGGCAAAATGATCTATACTCTACAGAAATATTTTGCTCAGAAGCGGCTATTTCTATTCATAATTCTATGCAATATGAGGCTATGAAAACCAAGAACGGCGAATTGCTCCGGCTGGTCAATATGAAAAACATGTTTGTGTCGCTTTTGTCAGATGATATTAATAAACCCTTGAAATCTATACAGGATAATTTGTTGAAGGTTTCGCTGCTTGATAAAGGTGAGCCGCAGAAGCAGTATTTGAAAAACACGCTGTCGTTGGTGGAAAAAATTCAGAATACGCTTACCAAAGTCCTTCAGATGGGTATGCTGGAAAAGTCAGTAGATGAGCTGTTTAGCGAAACCTTTGATTTCCGGACTCTGATTGACAGAGTTTTAAAGAACCAAACACAGGGGATTAAAGAAAAAAATATCAAATTTCATATTGATCTCTCCCGGGGATTCGAAGAATTTCATGGCAATTCCCTGCTGCTCAGAGTTGTTTTAGACGAACTGATCAGCAATTCTATTTTTTACAATAAAGAGAATGGATTAGTTGCTATAAGGGGCAGAGAGAATGATCAGCATCTTACTCTGGAAATAGAGGATACAGGCCATGGTATTAAAGAAGAAAATTTAGAAAAAATATTCGGCCAATTTTATCGTACGGAAGAATCCTCAAATTTAAATTCTATGGGAGCAGGTCTGGGCCTTTTTATGGCAAGGAATATTGCGAAGTATTATGGCGGGGATATTTCTGTTAAAAGCAAATACGGCAAAGGCAGCGTTTTTATTGTTACGCTTCTGAATCATTGACAAGCGCGCAGCTTGACCCAATTATAATAGTATATTAACATAATACAATGAATTATACCCTTGAGAGCGGAGCTAAAACATCTTCTCTGCGATAAATTTTCGATTTTGGAGCAAAATTCGTATGGCAAAATTTGTATTTTCTCTTTTTCTCTTTTTATTTTTAATTTCTATGCCTTTTTTCGGCAAAACGACCTTTTATACATACGAATTTTTTGCTTCTGGAAAAAGAACTATTATTACTTATGAATTATCCAAAAATGGGCAAAACAAATGGTTGGTTAAGACCATTAATGAAAGGTTGGAAACGCACATTGCTCATTATCAGTCAAACTGGGTGTTCATGGGAACCGAATATTATAAAGATGGAGAAATGTTTCTAAAGACGGTTTACGATTATCATTCTAATAAAATTTTTGTCAGTGGAAGCCAGAGTGAGGTGTTTGATCTGGATAGCAATGTACTCGAGCAGAATGGCTCTTTCCCCCTCCTCTTTTCTAGATATCTTCCCCCTGCCGGCAAATCTCTGGACTTTCGTTTGCTGCAGACAAGGTATTTGCGGTTGGTCGGGATGTCTTTGAGGGAAGTCGGCTGTGAGGATCTTCCCATTATGAGTAAATCAGAAACAGCTATAAAATATGAAATGGGTGTAACAGGCAGAATCGAAGCGGCTTTCTGGCCCTATAAATACTACTATTGGTACCGCAAAAGCGACCATCTTTTTTTGAGGTACAGCGGCATGGATGAAAACGTCGAGGAAAACATTATTATCTTAAAAAATATCAAGGAAAAATAAAGTTATATAAACAAATTTGTGTCAGCATGCTCCGCGGACTCAAGGTAAGTTGCTACTCCTCCAATCTCTACACCATCTATCAGTTCCTCTTTTCGAATTCCCATTAAGTCCATGGACATCTGGCAGGCAATAATACGGGCGCCATTCTTTATTGCTGACTGGATCATAGTTTCAATGGAGTCAATGTTTTTGGCTTTCATGAGGCCTCGGATCATAACAGGGCCCATGCCGCCCATGTTCATTCTGGAGAGGGGAAGCTTCTTGCTGCCGCGAGGAAGCATCCGGCCAAACATCTTTTCTATTATATTTTTCTTTAATCCATGCACTTTATTCGGTTTACGGAGAATGTTTAAGCCCCAGAAGGTAAAGAACAACGTCACTTTTCTTCCCATAGAAAGAGCACCATTGGTAATAATAAAGGCGGCAATAGCTTTGTCTAAGTCGCCGTCAAAAACAATAATAGTCTTGTCTTTTTCACCTGAAGATACACTGGAAACAGGTTTCCCGCTTCCTTTTTCCAGAACGGCATGCACGGTTCCTTTGTCAATGTGTAGTGAAATGACTGAATTTCCGGTCGCTTTACTCCATGCCGGTACATCATTATAAAATCCAGGATCGGTAGCTTTTACGGAAAGCCTGTCTCCAGGAGAGATTTTGTCCATTTCCTGCTTCACCCGCATAATAGGCCCGGGGCATTGCAGGCCGCAGGCATTGACTTCAATAGTTTTTCCGGGCGTGCTGACAGCCAGGTTTGCCGAGGCCTGAGGCTGAATTCCCATATCGTAGCTTTCGTCAAATCCGTAGGGGTTTGATTGATCTCCCACAGCGGCTGAGTAAGTGAGATAACCGCCGGAGAGATTATAAACTTCCTGGTACCCGTTCTGCATCAAAATGCGCGCGGCTAAATAAGCTCTCTGGCCAACCC
The DNA here is from genome assembly GCA_020052515.1 of Brevinematales bacterium. GTDB lineage: Bacteria > Spirochaetota > Brevinematia > Brevinematales > JAOACQ01 > JAGVOW01. The sequence goes on from JAGVOW010000105.1 coordinate 18,785, forward strand.
TGCAATAGGCTACAATTTTTTTGTTTTTTGGAATTTCGTGGATGCGGCCGCGCAATTCATCAATGGGGATATTTACAGCCTCTTTGATAGCGCCCATAGTGACTTCTTCAGGAGTGCGGACATCCAGAAAAAAAGTCGTTTCCTGGATTTGCTGTTCTATCTCATCCCAGTTTATGGTTTTCACCTTGCCGCTCAAAATATTCTCCGCGACAAAGCCCAGCATATTAATCGGGTCCTTCGCCGATGAAAAAGGCGGCGCGTAAGTGTGTTCAATTTCAGTTAAGTCATAAATGGTATCTTTGTTCCAGACAGCGGCCGCTAAAACGTCCAACCGCTTGTCTACTCCATCGTAGCCTACTGCCTGCGCGCCGAGAATGCGGCCTTTGTCGGGAGAAAAAAGGATTTTAAGCGAAAGGGCCAGGGCATCCGGATAATAGCTGGCATGGGATACCGGATGAATGATGGTTGATAAATAAGGAATTTTTTCAGCCTTGAGCATTTTCTCGGTCGCTCCGGTAACACCCACAGCGAGATCAAAAACCTTCGCAATAGCTGTTCCAATAGAGCCTTTGTAAGGGTATTTATTATCCGATACAATATTATCCGCGGCAATGCGCCCTTGCTGATTGGCCGGCCAGGCGAGCGGAATGATCAAGTTTTTGTTGATGATCGGATGCAGTATTTCGATCGCGTCGCCCACAGCATAAATATCCGGGTCATTCGTCTGCAAAAAATCGTTGACCGTAATACCGCCTCTTTGCCCAATAGAAAGGCCAGCCTCTTTAGCCAGATGGGTATCAGGCCTTACGCCAATGGAGAGGATCGCCATATCCACGATCATTTCCCGTCCGCTTTTTAATGTCACTTTCATACGGCCGCTCTGATCTTCGAATTTATCTGCCGCGTCTTCCAGGTAGTATTCAATTTTTTTGCTCTTGAGGTGCTGGTGTACAATCGCGGCCATTTCGCAGTCAATGGCGTTCATAACTTGTTTCGCGGCCTCTACAATGGTGACAAAAATACCGCATTTATGGAGGTTTTCAGCCATTTCCAGCCCGATAAAGCCCGCACCCACGATTAAGGCATGGCGTGGATGTTTATTGTCTATGAAGGATTTTATCCTGTCCGTGTCGGGTATGCTTCTCAATGTGAATATTCTTTCATTGTCTACGCCGGGGATGCCTGGTTTAATAGGTTCCGCACCAGGGGAAAGAATCAGTTTGTCATAACTTTCTATGCACTCTTTGTTTGTCCTGATGTCTTTTACCCGGATCGTTTTGTCTTTCCTGTTTATCTGAAGCGCTTCATGGAGTGTTTTCACCTTTACATTGAAGCGGCCCTGAAAAGATTCTACGGTTTGTACCAACAGCTTCTCGCGTTCTTTTATGGTTCCGCTGATATAATAGGGCAGCCCGCAATTCGCGTAAGAAATATATTCCCCTTTCTCAAAAACAATAATGTCCGCTTTTTCATCCAGTCTTCTGAGCCTGGCCGCTGCCGACATTCCTCCAGCCACGCCGCCAACAATTAAAAATTTTGCCATAATACCCCCCCCCTTTTTACCAGTAACACCTTAATTCTAATATCAATTTTTTTTTAAATCAATATGATAAGGGTTTATTGTTTGAGAAAAAAGGTAAAATCTTTTACAATAATGATTCCCCCTTTTTAAAGGGGGGCAGGGGAGATTTAAGGCTTATGAAAAAGTCGCATAAGAATGCTTTGGCTAATGCCGGATTACTTTTTCTGGCGCTTATTTTTTTAGGCGGGGTTTACTTTTTTACCAGTAAAAATTCCACTCAAAAGGAAGATGAGAAGCAAAAGGTTTTCATTGTTCCTGCTTTTCAGAGAGGACAGATTAAATTTCTTCAGATTTACTTTTACGATCAAACGAACCACTATAAAAGCAGGCTGGAAAATGTTTCAAATGAGTGGCAGATGGTTTATCCTTTAAAAGATAAGGCGGATGAAGAGTCAGTCAACCGCATCCTGAATGACCTGATGGCATTGAAGAGTGAAATGCAGCTGACAAATGTGAGCGCGGATCAAATAAAAAACTACGGTTTTGGCGATCCAGTGGGGAAAATAGTCATTCATTTAGAAGATGGAAAAGAAATCAGTGTTGTCAGCGGGAAAAAAACCGCAGTTGGTGATTATTATTATACAATGGCGAATTCTATTACCAATCCGATCTATCTGGTTTATTATTACAAATTTGCTTCTCTTGAAAAAAAGCCGGGCGAGCTCAGAAATAAGGAAATTTTTACCATACCACTGGCTTCTATAAAGGTTTTTGAAATCAAACCAAAAGGCCAGGAGGCCTTTACTTTTGAATCCCGTGTAGAGAATAAAGAGTCTGTTTTTTATCTTACCCATCCCGTTTCGGCAAAAGCGGATTATCTTTGTGTGAAGGGAAAAATTTTGGAATTTTACGCGATGAGCATTCTGGACTTTCCGGAAGCGAAGAAGCAAAATCCGGGCCTTGCTTTTTACGGTTTAAATCCTCCTTATTATTTAGCGAGGATGATTTCGGCAGACGGATTAACCAACGAACTGAATATCGGTAAAGAAGAGTCGCAAGGGGTTTATTACGCTTGTGTAAACGGCAGAAAAGAGATTGTGCTGATCGAAATTCCTGATTTGACCAACAAATTCTCCATTCGTCTTTTTGATCTTACTTCCGGAAAGACCAATGGCTAAGAAAGCGGAAATAGAATTGGCAAAAGAACTGATGGAACTTTTCTTTCATGCGCCCGCGGCGAACGGCATCCTGGTTTTTGAAGATCAGGATTATCTGGGTGTGCTGTTCAAGCGAGATATTGAGATTGGGATGTCCGAGGGAAATTTCCGGCTTTTTGAGAACATCAATCTGATCAAAGTCAGCCAACTGGATGAAGTGCTTTTTAAAAATGGTTCTTCCCGGAATGGAAAGATTCCGGTTGTGGATAAAGCGGGCCAGCTCATCCGCATTATTTCTCAGGAGGAGTTTCTCTGCCATTTCTTTTTTGACGAGTATTTACAGCATTTTAAAACCCAGAGTGTGTTGGACCATCTGGAACATGCGGTGATCATTACCAGCTATTTCAAGAAAATAATTTACGCGAATAAAAAGGCCCTGGAACTTATTCAAAATGATATCATCGGAAAGAGTTTTTCTTCTGTGCTCAAGCTTTTTGAGATTAAAAGCGCGGATTCTTTTATGGAATTGGAAAAAGACGGCCGGTTCTACCGCCTGAGCATCAGCGCGTCTGTTTCCAAAAGCTTTTCTTATTTTGTCTATCAGTTCTTAAAATTTTGAGCTTATTTATCTCTCAATGACGTCTTCCCTCTCAAAACCGGTAGAAATGTATGAAATTTTTCTGCCGAGCAAGACTTCTAAAAATTCAACGTATTTCTTAGCATTGGCTGGTAATTGAGAGAAATCCTTTATGCCAAACGTTTTTTGCTTCCACCCTGGGCACACATGGTAAATGGGTTTTATTTCTTCCAATTCTGGGAGTGTCGCAGGAAAATAATCCAGCTTTGAACCGTCTTTTCTTAAATAGCCCGTGCAGACTAATATGTTATCCAGCTCATCTAAAACATCCAGCTTGGTAAGGAATATCTCTTTTATGCCGTTTATAGCGGAAGAATACCTTGTCGCGACGGCGTCAAACCAGCCGCAGCGCCTGGGCCTTCCGGTAGTCGAGCCGAATTCATTGCCGCTTTTCCTGATTTTTTCGCCCAATTCATCTTTCAACTCTGTGGGAAAAGGCCCTTCACCGACTCTTGTTGTATAAGCTTTGGTAATTCCAACTATATTGGCAATGTTGGGAGAGCCAATCCCGCTTCCCAGGAGGGCAGCAGGAGAGATGGTATTGGAAGAAGTAACATAGGGGTAAGTGCCGAAATCTACGTCCAGAAGGCTGCCTTGCGCTCCTTCAAAGAGAATGTTTTTTCTGATGTGATGGGCTTCCTGTAGAAGCTTTTCCGTATCTGCCGCGAAGGGGCGTATTTTTTCGGCAAGAACCATTAAAGTATCTGTCATTTCTTCAATAGTGGGAAGCGCTTCAATATGATAATAGTTTTTCAGGAGAAATTCCTTTACTTCAAAAGCTAGCTTTACTTTCTCCCGGAGTTTCTCTTTTGAAGTAAATAGATCTGCGATTCGGATGCCCAGACGATCAACCTTGTCGGCATAAGCCGGCCCAATTCCTCGCTGTGTGGTTCCGATAGCGTTTGTTGTTTGAGATTCTTTCGCTTTGTCCAGAAGCTTGTGATAGGGCATGACTACATGGGCTCTATTGCTGATCCATATTCTTCCGGAAACATCAATGGCCCGGGAGATCATCTCTACTTCTTTCAAAAACTCTTCTATATCAAGCACAACACCGTTCCCAATTAACGCAGAAACACCTTTATTAAGAACACCGGAGGGGATCAGGTGAAAAACAAACTTTTTTTCTCCCACATAAACAGTGTGGCCGGCGTTTGCCCCGCCCTGAAAGCGTACTACGAAATCAAAATCTTTAGCAAAATAGTCAATGACCTTCGCTTTTCCTTCATCGCCCCATTGAGTTCCCAGAACAATATAAATCATAATCCTCTCCCTTTTTTAATAATCTTTTATCGGTGTGTAGTGGTAACTGCCGATATCTATGGCAAAACCTATCGCGGGGAAATTTTTTCCAAAAGACATGAACAATTCATCATACCTACCGCCATTCGCGATGGCGTGCCCGGCCTGCTCTACGTAACCTTCCATAGTTAAAGAAGTATAATAATTAAAATCTTTAATGAGGCCCATATCGACCACCACATGTCCCGCCAGGTCTTTGGGTAGTAAATCCAAAAGATGCAGAAGCCTTTCCATGTAAATAATGAATTTTGGATTTATTTCTTCGGCTATCTTCTTAAAAGCAGCGCCGTTTCCCACCACTTTAGGAAGCCCTGTCAGGATGGTTTTTACTTCCTCACTCCCGGGGGCATCTTTCAAAATCTGCTTTAAGGAGATGGAATCCTTTTTGTTAAAGCAGGCATGGATTGCTTCTTTCTGGGGTTCGTTTAATATCAGCTGAGAAAGAAGGTAACGGTAAAGCCGCACATCTCCAATGACAATCCTGAAATGAGGATCCAGCATCTTGAGCGACTTGGCCAGGATAGATACAACCTCGGCGTCGGCTGCTACTTCGGAGCTTCCGATCAGTTCAATCCCCAATTGTTGAATTTGCCGGAGCTTCCCCTTGTGCAAGGGCTGGTCCCGAAAAACATCGCCCCAATAATAGAATTTTAGAGGCAGATGGCTGTTTTCGTATTTCATAGCTGTCATACGGGCAATGGGTGTGGTCATATCATAACGAAGGGAAAGAAGCTTGCCGTCACGGTCTTTAAAACTGAAAGACCGGCGCGCGATATCCGGCCCGCTTCCTTTCTCGAAAGTCTCATAATATTCAAAGGCCGGCGGAATAACCTTCTGGTAGCCCTCTTTCTCAAATATTCTGGAAATTTTTGAGGTTACATCTTTTATCTTGTCCAATTCATTTCCGCCCTGAAAAAACACACCATTGGGAAGGCCGATCGGATCAATATCCGAGTCAAAAAGCATAAACTCCAGATATTTACTGTTCATAAGAATTCCTCACAAAAAATAAAGCGGTAAAAAAGGCTCCAAAAGCAATCAAAAATAAAACATAGGGAAAAAGAAAACCAATTTGAACATAAAAGGACTCTATTTTTGGATCAATCAGCGAAATTTCTCCCGTATAAACTCCGCGCTGGTAATCCCCAATGTTACCAGAGAATTTCCCGGTTACATCTACTATTCCTGTTACTCCCGTATTCGCGGCCCTGGCTATAGGACGTCGTACGGAAACGGCTGTTAAAGTTGAGCCGGCCAGATGCTGCCACATCGGGTGGGTAAATCCCAGCTTGTATGCCCAGCCGTCATTGGTGACATTGATAAAATAATTTAAACCTTTTTTGATAAACTTACGGGCAAGCTGGGCGTAAATATCCTCATAACAAACCAATACCCGGAAGCTGGATTTTCTTCCCTGCATCACATTAAAATCCGGGGATGGTGTAAAAGCGCCGGCCCCCTCTATTTCAATAATCTTTTTTACAATAGGAAGCGAATCGTAAAGCGGCATCCATTCCCCAAATGGGACAAGGTGAATTTTCGCGTTATGAGGAATGTCTTTGCTTTTATTAAAACGGTAATGGGTCAAACTATTGAAACTATTTGTTTCGATATTGTAATATTGTTTTTTGGGATCAATATACTCCGCGGTATTGTAGCATTTTTCGTCAATCAGCTCAGGGCTGGTCATCAGGATCGGCGTATTAAATTCCCTGGGGAAGTTAATAAACAAAAGATTGAGCTTGCACACTTCTTGATTTAACTCATAATTTTCAAGGTACCACCAAAGGTAGTGCTTGACCATGGTTTCCGGCCAGACAATCATGTCCGGTTTTTGTTTTGCAGCCTGCTCGTGAAGATTTCGAAATATATCATAATTGGGCCATCTTTTTTCCCACCAGGCGTCATGAGAGCCGACATTTGGCTGAAGGAGGGAAAGTTTCTCCTTGGGCGATTTTTTAGACACTTCTTCAAAATGCCGGAGCTCTATCCACCCATAAACCAGATTGGTCCCAAATAATGCAATTAAAATGGCAATTTTTCCCGCGTTTCTCAAAAGGGGCTTTTCGGAGGTGGTCCTATTCAGATAAGAAGCAACCAATTCGGCCAGTACAGAATTGGTCAAAAGAATCAAAAAGCTGATTCCCCATACGCCGAACAAATCCGCGCTCTGGATAAAAAGAGGCGAATTCCACTGCGAGTCTCCAAGCATATTCCATAAAAAACCATGAAATCCAATAGAGCGAAGCAGTTCGCTTGCGATCCAGAGCGCGGGGACAAAAAGCCACCGGGCTTTCGGGAGTCTTTTCCCTACCAGGGCAATGCAAAAGAAAAAGAAAGCAAAGTAAAGTGAATAGAGCGGAATAACCAAAAAAAGGCCAGGCCACCAGAAACCGTAAAGCCAGAAGAAAGCAAGCGCAAAAAATAATAAACTATAAAAAAAAGCGTATTTTACAGTCGTGCTGATCGGTTCACGATAGGCAAAAACAAAAACAGGAACAAAGGCAAACCATATCATAAAAGGTAAATTATAGGTTGGAAAAGCAAAAGCGTAAAAAACGCTCCAGAATAGCCACACCAAGTTGTTTCGCAAAGCGGGCTTTGAAAAAATACCGCTCTTCAATTCTCCCCTCCTTTTTTAATTTTTAACTTTGATTTAATCTCTGCGCGAGAGGGGTATATTCGTTCGAAGGAAGTACGTATTTATAGGCTGGGCGAATAATTCTGCCCCCGCTTACCAGTTCTTCTATCCGGTGGGCGGACCAACCCGCGATTCTAGCAATCGCGAAAATAGGCGTATGGAGGTCGTTGGGGATTTTCAACATATTATAAACAAAACCCGAATAGAAATCCACATTGGCGCAGATGATTTTGGAGCCTTTTTCTTCCTCGAAAACCTCTTTGCCCAGCTTTTCCACCTGATTGTAAAGATAAAATTCTTCCTCGCGTTTTTTCTCTTTTGCCAGAACCGCGGCTTTTTCTTTCAGTAAGATTGCCCTCGGGTCAGAAAGCGAGTATACCGCATGCCCCATTCCATAAATCAAGCCGCTTTTATCAAAAGCCTCTTTGCGGATAATTTTTCTTAAATATTCTTTGAGTTTGCTTTCTTTGTCGGCGTTCTTAACATGTCCCATAATATCCGCCATCATTTCCATTACAGAATGGTTGGCCCCGCCATGTTTGGGCCCTTTGAGCGAACCGACAGCGGCGCCAATGGCTGAGTAAGTGTCTGTGTCTGTGGAAGATACAACATGTACCGTAAAAGTGGAGTTGTTTCCACCGCCATGCTCGGCATGAAGTACCAAAGCCAGATCTAAGGTTTCCGCTTCTATGGTGGAAAACTCCTTGTTTGGCCGAATCAAGGATAAAAAATTTTCAGCGGTTGACAAATCCTTTCTTTGTTTGTGGATATAGAGACTGCTACCATGGTGGTAATGTTGTTTTGCCTGATAGCCGTAAGCAACCATGGCTGGAAAGCGGGCGATCAGCTCTGTGCATTGCCGCAGGATATTTGGGATAGAAAGGTCGTCGGCGTTTTTATCATAGGAATAACAAGCCAAAACCGCGCGCGCCAATTTATTCATAATATCGCGGCTGGGAGCTTTCAGAATCATATTTTCCGTAAATTCTTCAGGGAGTTCCCGCCTCTCTGCCAGAAGCTCTTGAAAATGAGAAAGTTCTGTTTGAGTGGGCAATTTCCCAAAAAGGAGAAGAAAAGCGGTTTCTTCGAAACCAAAACGCTTTTCGGCCTGGAAGCCATTCGTCAGGTCGCGAATGTCTATTCCTCTATAGCGGAGGCGTCCTTCTACAGGGGAAGCTTCGCCCTCATCAATAACATAGCCATGGACATCGCCAATAGAAGTCAACCCAACCAGTACGCCGCTGCCGTCCGGGTTTCGCAGCCCGCGTTTTACATTGTATTTTGCAAACAATTCCGGCTCAATGCGGTTGTTGGCTTCTGCCATTTTGCTCAGTTCTGCCCAGTAAACTTCTTTCTCTTCTTTACGCATTTAGAGTCTCCATGAGATAATAGTGCAGTTTTTAAAACTGCACTATATTATAAAACAAGATTAAATTTATCTCAATGGAAAAAAAGAATGTTTGAAACTTATAGGCGCGGTTAATTAACCGCGCCTATAAGTTTCTACGCGGCTTTTACTTCAATTTTTCTTGGTTTGGCTGTTTCAGATTTTTCCAATTCAATAGTCAGTATGCCATTCTCATAACTGGCCGCGATTTTCTCGCGATTAATCTTGTTGCTTATGCCGAACTCTCTTTTGTAGTCAAGAAGTTCAAATTCAGAAACAATAGGTGCCCATTCGGTGTCTGTTTTTCTTACCTTGCCAATGACTTGTAGATTTTCATTCTCGGCATTGATTTCGATGTCCTCTTTGCTTGTGCCGGGCATATCAAGAACCAGCCGGTATCTGTCCTTTCCCTCGTAAATATCGACTGCCGGGATCAAGAAATTTCTTTCTAACATGTTTTCCTCCTTTAAGAAACTTTTACGTTAATTTTTTTAGGTTCACTTTCATGGCTTTTCGGAATAGTAATAGTTAAAACCCCTTTCTTATAATCCGCACTAATCTTTTCCGCATCGATATTATTTGGCAAATCAATGGACCGGGTAAAAGAACCGTAACTTCTTTCAATCCGGTGGTAATTTTTGTCCTTTGATTCAAAGTTATCTTCTTTTTTTCCGCTGAGAGTCAATCTGCCATCCTCTAGTTCAATGTTTAGGTCTTTTTCTTCCATTCCTGGAATATCAGCCTGAACCGTATAGTTTTTGCCTTCTTCATAGAAATCTAATTTTGGATTCCAATCGGGCTTTTTCAGATCATCGGAGAAAAAACTGTTTTCGAAGAAGTGGTCAAAAACATCCGAGAAAGCACCTCTTAAATCATTCGTTAAAATCCCAGTCCTTTCCGGGCCTCTTCTCATAATCTTCATAATAAAACCTCCTTATAAAGATTCTATTAGTTTTTAGCATATTGTGTGCCAGGTTTAAAAATAATTTTCTAATTAAAAATCCAGCAAAGAATTAAAAAATTTATTGGCTTAACCAAAATAAAAAATCTGCCAGTGCAATGCGTTATATTGATACGCTTTATTTTCCCGATGATGCGTCATAAATACACAGATTTTTATAAAAGTGTAATTTTGATACAATTTATTTGTGAACTTGCTTCTTCGCAGGAGATAAATAAACTTTTTTTGACAATTAAAGTTTTGCCTTCTAAAATATATATCCAAAAAACAATAGCAAGGAGATAAAGTTATGCCGGTACCTAAACATAAGACAGCGAAAACAAAAAGTAGAATGAGGAAAGCCACTGGTTATTATAAAGTGGACGCTCTCCCGGTTTCTACCTGTCCTCATTGCGGGGCAAAAAAAGTGCCTCATAGAGTTTGTGATGCTTGCGGCTATTATAAGGACAAACAAATCATTACCAAAGTAGTGAAAGAAGCCTAAATTATCCTAAAATTTTTTTGCGGGGTCTTTCTATGAAGGTTGGAGTTGATTTAATCAGCGGAGAATCTCCTATTGAGGAATTGATTGAAGGTTGTGTAGACGCTCTGGTTGAAGATAAAGAAGTGGAAGTAGTTCTTATTGGAAAGGGAGATGTTTATCGTAATCTGCTGGAACAGAAGAAATACCGCTCAAAACAAAGTTTTTTGAAGCGGGTAAGTATATTGGAGGCTTCGGAGATTGTTACGATGGAAGATGATCCGTTAACAGTGATGAAGCAAAAGAAAGATTCCAGTATTATCAAGGCCTTGCAGGCACACAAGAACGGCGAAATAGACGCTTTCTTTTCCCCCGGTAATACAGGAGCGCTTGTTTTGGCGGCTACTTTGATATTGGGCAGGATAAAGGGCGTTAAAAAGCCTGCATTAACGGCTTTTTTACCGAATAAAGCAAAGGGCGTAAATGTTTTTCTGGACGTGGGAGCCAGTCCTGAGTGTGAAATAGAGGATTTCGCGAAATTTGCCGTGATGGGAAGAATTTACGCTCAGGAAATATTTGGGGTGAAAAACCCAAAGACCGCTTTGCTGAATATTGGCGAAGAGCCGCATAAAGGGACCGCTTTTATGAAATCTATTCATAAGAGACTCTCGGAAGCAGATCTGAATTTTATTGGAAATGTAGAAGGGCGTGGTTTGTTCGATCCTGGTTATGACGTTATTGTGACAGATGGCTATATCGGCAACATTGCTTTGAAAACGATAGAAGGAACCGCGAAGATAATCAAATCTATTCTGGAACAAGCGGTTAAATCAAATATCGCTGCGATTTTATCCTACCCGCTTTACAAAAGTGTATTTACTAAGTTAAGACAAAAAATGGATCCGGAAGAATATGGCGGAGCGCCTCTTTTAGGGGTAAACGGCAATGTCTACAAAGGACATGGTAACTCAGGCAGGCGGGCTGTTAAATACGGTATTTTAGCGGCTGCGCATGCGGTCAGGAACAATGTTCTTGGTAAAATCAATCATCAGATTAAAAAATTAGTCGAATTAGAAGCTTAATTTTGGTTAGGTGTAAGGTAAAAGGCCACTGGAGGTTCATTTGTTTAAAGCGAAGATTATTGGATTAGGTAAATATATTCCAAAGAGGGTTTTGACCAATCACGATCTGGAAAAGATGGTGGAAACCAGCGATGAATGGATCAGTTCTCGCACTGGTATTAAAGAAAGACATATCGCGGCGCCGGAAGAGACAGCTTCTACTATGGGGGCTGAGGCGGCAAAAAAAGCCATTCAGATGTCGGGTATTTCTCACGAAGAAATAGAAATGATTATTTTCTGCACTATTACGCCGGACATGCTTTTTCCAGCTTCTGCCTGCCTGGTGCAGGATATTCTTAAAATTCCTAACACCGGTACGGTAGATATCGAGGCGGCTTGCTCGGGCTTTATTTATGGGCTTTCTATGGCAAACGCTTATATTGTTTCAGGAATGGTTAAAAACGTTTTGGTGATTGGCTCGGAAGTGCTTTCCCGTTTCACAGATTGGGAAGACAGGAACACCTGCGTGCTATTCGGTGATGGAGCCGGAGCTGCTGTTGTTTCCAGAACCGAAGAAAAAGACCCTTCTGGAATAATAGGTTTTAAACTGAAGGGAGACGGCTCATTCAGGGATTTGCTGTATGTTGAGGCTGGCGGATCACAAAAACCTGCGAGCCATGAAACAGTAGAGAAAAAACTTCATACTATAAAAATGAACGGAAATGCTACTTTTAAAGTAGCTATTCGTACCATGTCGGAAGAATTGCTTGAACTTCTTGCTGAAACCAAAATTTCTTCTGATGATATCAATCTTCTGATTCCGCATCAGGCGAATGAGCGGATTATTGCGGGTGTGGCGGACAGGATGAATTTCCCAAAGGAAAAGGTTTTTATGAATTTATCCAAGTATGGCAACACCAGTTCGGCGACTATACCCATTGCGCTGGCAGAAGCCTTCGAAGAAGGAAGAATACACAAGGGGGATAGCATAGCCCTCGTCGCATTTGGCGGTGGGCTGACTTCTGGCGCGTGTGTATTTAAATGGTAATTAAAAAAGGGGCAAGAATAATATGAGGGCGACAATCAGCGGAGCAGGCAAGTATATTCCAAAGAAAGTAATGAAAAACCGTGATCTGGAAAAGATGGTGGATACGAATGACGATTGGATCCTTACCAGGACTGGCATTAGCGAGCGCCATATTGCTTCTTCTCTAGAAACGACTTCTTCTATGGGAGCGGAAGCGGCAAAAAAGGCTTTGAAGATGTCGGGACTCGCAAAAGAAGACATTGAAATGATCATTTTTGCTTCTATGAGCCATGATAAGCTTTTCCCAGCTTCTGCCTGTTTGGTGCAGGATGAACTGAAGATTCCACGCACCGGAACGGTTGACATTGAAGCCGCTTGTTCTGGCTTTGTTTACGGGCTTTCTCTGGCAAACGCTTATGTTGTTTCGGGAATGTTTAAGAACGTCCTGGTAATAGGCGCTGACACAATGTCGCGGATTGTTGATTGGACAGATAGAAATACCTGTGTGCTTTTTGGGGATGGAGCCGGCGCGGCTATTGTTTCGAGAAGTGAGGACGAGAACTCAGGTTTTCTCGGATTTAGGTTAAGAGGAGATGGAAGCTACAAAAATCTTCTTTATATGGAAGCCGGAGGTTCTTTCAAGCCTGCTTCCCATGAAAGTGTTGAGAAGAAAGAACACTTTCTCCGAATGAATGGCCATTCTACTTTTAAGATAGCCGTCCGGATGATGTCGGATGTATTGGAAGATTTAACAAAAGAACACAAACTAGAACTGCCGGATATTGATATTGTAATACCGCACCAAGCGAATCGGCGCATTATAGAAGGCGTAGCGGAGAGACTTTCTATTCCATTAGATAGTTTTTATATCAATTTGAATAAATACGGCAATACAAGTGCCGCGACTATACCCATAGCCTTAACGGAAGCTCTGGAAGAAAAAAGAATTCGTAAGGGTAATCTGGTCGCATTTGTCGCGCTGGGCGGTGGTTTTACGTGGGGTTCTGCGCTTCTGAGATGGTGATGGTAAGGAGGAATTTATGAAAAGATTATCAGGCAAGAATGCCATTATTACAGGTTCAACAAGAGGAATCGGTAAAGGGATTGCCTTAAGGTTTGCTGAAGAAGGCGCGAATGTTTGCATTACCGGGACGAAGATCGAAACAGTAGAGCCGGTTGTGAAAGAAATAGAGGCGCTGGGAGTAAGAGCTCTTGGGTTTGCTTTGAATGTTGCGGATTATAAGGCTGTGGAAGAAATGACAGCGAAGGTAAAAGAAGCCTGGGGCAGTTTAGATATACTGGTGAATAATGCTGGAATTACAAAGGACAATTTGATACTTCGAATGACGCCAGAAGATTTTGACGCGGTGATTAATATTAACCTGAAAGGTGTTTTTAATGGGATGAAAGCGGCTGTTCCGATTATGATGAAACAGCGGAGCGGTAAAATTATCAATATTTCTTCGGTAATAGGACTGACCGGGAATGCGGGACAGGCAAATTACGCGGCAAGCAAAGCTGGCATTATTGGAATGACTAAAAGTATCGCCAAAGAATTTGCGGCCAGAGGCATGCAGGTGAACGCGATTGCTCCGGGATATATTCAAACTGATATGACGGACAAAGTGCCGGACAATATTAAAGAGGAAATTTTGAAAATGGTTCCCATGAAAAGAATGGGCCAGCCGGAAGATATCGCGAAAGCGGCGCTTTTTTTGGCATCCGGCGATTCTGATTATATAACAGGACAAACGCTGGTCGTAGACGGTGGAATGGTAATGTCATAAACCTGCGGTAAACCGAAAACGATGAAAATTATCCGCTAATGCACGCGAAGAAAGAATCTATGGCATCTGCGACAAAACAATAAATTAGTGTATCTTAGGTGGCTTAGCGGAAGACCATTTTACTTACAGTGACGAGTGGCGAGTAATATAAACTATTCACTCGTAACTGTATTATAGACTTATTTTCAAGGGAGGTTTTTGCATGAATGCGAAAAGAGTTGCTATTACAGGAATGGGTACAATAAATTCTTTAGGTTTAACAGTAAGTGAGTTCTGGGAAAACTTGAAGGCGGGCAAATCTGGCCTCACCAGGATCAGTAATATTGATTTGAAAGATTCTCCTTCGCTGGTCGGCGGAGAAGTCAAGAATGCGGTCTTTAATTCCGAAAATTATATGGATAGAAAGCTGACGAAAAGAATGGACCGGTTTTGCCAGTTTGCTTTTTCAGCGACGAGGGAAGCCGTTGAAAGCAGTGGTATTTTAAAGGGCTCTTTGAATAAACAAAGAGTGGGAGTGGTTATTGCTTCAGGCATTGGTGGTATCCAAACCTTTTATGACAATTCAGTGAAGATGTATACCGCGGGGCACAATCGGGTTTCACCGCTTTTGATCCCTATGCTGATCAGCGACATTGCTTCGGGTTATATCTCCATAGAATATGGTTTTCAAGGTCCGAATTATTCGGTGGCTTCGGCATGCGCTTCGGCGGCGCATAGTATCGCGAGCGCTTACAATCACATTATTGTAGGCGATGCTGATGTGATGCTTTGCGGTGGAAGTGAAGCCGCTATTACCGGAATAGGGTTTGCCGGGTTTACACAGGCAATGGCCCTTTCTACTCATTATAATGATACGCCGGAAAAAGCTTCCCGGCCCTTTGATAAAGGAAGAGACGGTTTTGTAATGGGAGAAGGCGCTGGAGTTTTGGTGCTGGAAGATTGGGAACATGCCCAAAAGAGAGGAGCGTCTATCTACGCGGAGCTTGTTTCTTATGGTGTGAGCGGAGACGCTAATCATATTACGGCACCATGTCCGGATGGCAGCGGCGGCGCATTAGCTATGAGGAATGGTTTAGCCAAGGCAGGGCTTTCCCCAAAAGATATTCAATTGGTCAATGCCCATGGCACTTCTACCCCTTTAGGGGATGTGGCTGAGACAAAAGGCATCAAACAGGTTTTTGGAGACTATGCCGGCGAATTGAAAGTGAATTCTACAAAGTCAATGATTGGCCATACATTGGGGGCGGCAGGGGGAATTGAGGCGATCGCTGTGGTGAAAATGATGGAAACAGGCATCATTCATCCGACGATCAACTTGGAAGACCATGATCCGGAATGTGATCTAGACTATGTGCCGAATAAAGCGGTTTCTCATAATGTGAAATACGCCATTAGTAATTCTTTTGGTTTTGGTGGGCATAATGCTTCGCTTATTTTCAAAAAAGTCGGATAAGGCTGAAATTGTCCCGGCCCGGTGGGAAAAGCTTAAAAAGATTTGTCAAATACTGCAGATAAAAGTCAAAGATTATAAATTGCTGGACCAGGCATTAACTCATTCTTCTTATTTTGATAAATCCAGCAGTCACCATGAAACCTATGAAAGGCTGGAATTTCTGGGAGATTCTATTTTAAATGCCTCTGCGGCTTATTTACTTTATATGAATAATGAGCGTTTGACCGAAGGGGCTCTTTCTGCGCTTCGTTCAAGCCTTGTAGATGAGAAGACGCTTTCACAGTTAGCTTTTTCCTTGAATATTCTGGATTATGTAAATCTGGGAAAAGGAGAAACCCTTTCTGATAGAAGAGCTAAAGAAAAAGTCGCGGCGGATATATTAGAATCAATCATAGCCGTTTTGTTCCTGGAAAACGGATTTAAAAACGCTCAGGATTTTGTGAAGAGGCTTCTGAAAAAGGAAATTTTAAACCGGCTGAAAATGGGCACCCGGGATTTTAAAACCCAGCTTCAGAAATGGGCTATTTCAAAATACAAAGAATATCCGCATTATCAGGTAACCAATGAATCCGGGCCGGATCATAACAAAGTATTTGAAGTAAAGGTTTCGGTGCACAATGAGTACTTCGCGACCGCTTCCGGCAGGACAAAAAAAGAAGCGGAACAGAATGCGGCAGAGAAAATAATGAAAGAAATAAAGGACGTTTCTGATGAAGCGCCCTCTAAAAAAGGTGCGAAAAATGCGTAGTATGACAGGTTATGCTAATGAATTCAGAAGCACGGAAAAGTATGATGTCTCTATGGAGCTGAAAAGCGTCAATTCACGTTATTTTGAGTTTAAACTAAAATCCTATTCTTCTGTTGATGAATGGGAAAATGAAATTAAAAACATTGTGTTTGAAAAATTGAAACGGGGCAAAATAGACTGCTACATTAAAATAGTAGAAAAAAACGCGCAAAATTATAATATTGTAGTAAATCATGAATTGGCTAAGAAATATGAAGAAGCTCTGGTTTCTTTGTCCCGTACGGTTTCCATTGTTCCGGAATTGACTTTGAAAGATTTTGTTTCTCTGGGTAATGTTCTTCAGACAGAAAGAATCGGCGGGTATGAGGATTTGTTTGAATTGCTGAAAGAAATTTTAGAGTCCCTCATTCAAAAGACATTGGTGATGATGAACGTGGAAGGCGAGAAAACAAAAGAAGATATCGAAAATTCATTGGAAATCATCAGTAAGAGCCGTCAATTGATTGAAGGGTATTATCCGGCGAGTTTAGAAAAGTATAAGAAACTCTTAAAAGAAAGAATGCAGGAGCTTTTCCCTCAGAACGCGGAAGATTTGTTTACTAACAATCGGTTTTTGATGGAAATCGAGATGGTCGCTTCGCGCAGCGCTATTAATGAAGAGATGGTAAGGCTTTCAAGCCATATTTCTCAATTCAAAAATAGTTTAAGCGGCAAAGTGAACGGCGATAGCAAGAAACTGGATTTTATTTCTCAGGAAATGAATCGTGAGGTCAATACCATCGCGTCAAAATCGAGCGATTACGAGATTATTCAGAATACGATTATTATGAAAAGTGAAATAGAGAAAATCCGGGAACAACTCCGTAATTTGGAGTAGAATTATGCAGTCGGGCAAAATCGTTGTGATTTCCGG
The DNA here is from genome assembly GCA_020052515.1 of Brevinematales bacterium. Classification (GTDB taxonomy): domain Bacteria; phylum Spirochaetota; class Brevinematia; order Brevinematales; family JAOACQ01; genus JAGVOW01. The sequence continues at coordinate 35,841 of JAGVOW010000105.1, forward strand.
GCCCTCCGGTGTCGGCAAAACCACTCTCTACAAAAGGCTTTTACAAGACCTTCCTGAAGTGTTTTCTTTCTCTGTTTCGGCTACCACCAGGCCGGCAAGAGCGGGTGAAACTAACGGAAAGGATTATTATTTTATCAGCAGGAAGGAGTTTAAAAAGAGAGTTACCGCCGGAGAGTTTGTGGAATGGGCAAATGTTTACGGCAATCTTTATGGCACATTAAAAGCAGAAATAATCCGGATTCTGGAAACAGGGAAGAACTGTCTTTTAGATGTGGATGTCCAGGGCGGAATGAGCCTTTATGAAGCTTTCCCGAAAAGTGTGTTGATTTTTATCGCGCCTCCGGCATCCGATGAATTAAGAAGAAGAATCACAGAGAGAAATTTAGATAAGCCAGAGGTCATAGAAGCACGTATGAAGCAGGTAGATGAGGAGATGGCTTATATCCGGTATTACCATCATATCATTGTCAACCGGGATGTGGAAGACGCTTATCTGGAATTGAAAAAGCTTGTTCTCGAATCAATAAAGTGATTGTATAAGAATTCCCCCTTTCTAAAGGGGGTTAGGGGGATTTAAATATTTATAAATTACGATTCAGATTTAAAGGAATTGATTGAGGAACAGAAAGAAAAATCCCCCCTACCCCCTTTAGAAAGGGGGAGTAGTAAAGCTTCTCTTCAAATTTACATCGATGAGCTTTTAAAATGGAACAGGGGAATGAATCTCATTGGGAAGTCTACAGAGAAAGAAGTCTGGGAAACTCACATCGAAGATAGTTTGCGGCTATTACCTTTCTTAGAAAAAAATATTTGTAATAATGTCATTGATATTGGGAGTGGTGGTGGGCTTCCCGCTATACCACTTTCTATTTGTATGCCTCAGAAAAAGTTTTTTGTGACGGAAGTGGATTCAAAAAAGTTAGCTTTTCTGGAGTTTATCACAAAAAAGCTGATACTAAACGCTTCAGTGATTGACATCAACAAGGGCTTTTTGTTCAAAGAAGAAAGTGTAATTATTTCACGGGCTTTTTCCAGTATTAAGAATATTTTAGAATGGGCAAGGCTTCATACGGAAAACAACAGCGGTTTTTATCTTTTGAAAGGGCGGGAAGAGAGAGTGGAGGAAGAGCTGGAAGAAGCCTTTATTGAAAGATCCAAGATTGTTCGGCTTCAGAAAGGATGTGTTGTAATAATAGAAGGAAATATATAAATGATGCTTATTTTTTTCCGGAGTAAATTTTAAAATCGATATCTTTCTTTGTGCTTTCTATCGCGTTAAACCATAACATCATCCGTTTATCTTTGAGATGCTCGCCCTGATTCACCATTTTCATTACACCATCAAAACTTTGTTTTACCTGGGAATAAAGCTGTTTGACTCGCAATTCATCGGGAGTAAAGGCCCTGGCGGCGTTTTCCTCTATGTGTAAGAGGAGGAGAGACATATAATGATTTAATGGCGTTTGATAAGTCTGGTAAATGGTTGCACAGTATTCAAGTACCAGTTTATCAAAAGTCTCGCAGTACTCCAGGACACGGCTGAGAAAACCTAGCCTCTCAATAGCTGTCTGAAAATCGCATAATTGAACCATCCTGTTTTTGAGTTCCTGAAATTCCGTTTCAATATATTGATTATTCAAGTAGATCAACTTACGATCAATCTGGATTTTATAATAAAACGGCTCAATCGATTTCGCAGTAATGGAAACCAGATCACACAGATTGGTAAAAACCGTGCTTTGCCATTTGTTTTCTTTGATAGAATCCCGCAGTCGAGTTAAACATTCCTGGATGCGGGATTTATAATGTTCAGACGGATGGCCGAGATAAACCTCATAGTTCTTCATACATATTCCTTTAAAAGAGATTTCTCCATTGTAAAAGAAATTCAGGTTTTCCAGAACCCCTTTTTTAGAAGGGCTTTTTTCAAAATTGTAGAGGACATATTGTTCGATAATCACTTTGGTTTCTTTGGGCGCGATAGTACTTGCCCTTGTCTGGAGACGCGCCGCGGAATTTATGAGCGATCCTGAAAGAGCACCGTTTTCTGTAATGACCAGAGGGTTTGACGACTGGCCGCCGGCTATACCCGCCGATATCTTGAATTCAGGCAGAAATAAATCCGGAAGAATCTCACTCTGAAATTGGATTTTCCTCTCTTTTGAAAAAAGGGCAATAATTTCGAATGTCGCGGAAAGAATCGAAGCCGCTTCTGAGCTGATCAATATAACAGAATCTCCCATTTCACGGGCTGCCAAAACCCCGAAAGACGAAGCGCATTGGTAAATTTTTGTAGTGATAAATTCATCCAGCCGCTGCAGCATAGTAATATTATTCTTTTTTTCCTCGCAGAATTTTGTGTATCCATGGATGTCAAGAATTGCGATATAGATTTTTGAAAGGATAAAATATTGTTTTAAATTTCCGTATCCCCGAAACTCATGGTCTTCAAGCACCAGATCAAACCATAATTTGGAAAAATTTTCTCTTGATAACACCGAGAAAATCCCCCAATAAAGCCTTTTAATCAGAATAAAAATATCGGGTAAAATGGCCTGGACGGTACTCCTGTCCAGATTAATTTTGTCCATGTATTCCCTGGCTTCTGAATAAGAATTGATTTTTCCATTAATAATCAGGCTGACAATTTCCATCTTAATTTTATCTACGGATTTGTTTTTCCCTAATTCATTCATGTTTTACCCTATTTAACCAATTATTCTATAAGCTTTTAAACAATAAAATCGCCATTAGTTATTTTACTATGTTGTACAGAATTAATCAATTACTGGTGAAAAGTACTTTGTGAAAGGATTTTAAGTATACTTGATTTTTCAAATGTCACAAATTATAATATTTTTCACTGGGAGGGTTGCTTTCTCTCATCCGGTATTATTAAAAATATTTTTTTATTAAAATTGAGGAGGAATGAATGAAAAGAGTATGGATTGGAATAATTGTTTTATTCGGGTGTTTTTTTTCTTCTTTGAGCTTATTTGGAGAAGAATCGAAAATGAAAATAGTCGTATTTAATCTGGACAAGATGCCCGACGATTCATCCATGGAGGATGTTCGTACTTTCAGCGATTATGTAAGAGACGCTTTTATCAAAACCGGGAAGTTTGATGTGGTTTCGACAAATGATATTAATAATAAGCCGGACGTAAAAAGAGCGCTGACCGGTTCTGTCAGTAAAATTGGTGATAACTATATGATCAGTTTGAAACTGATTAATTTAGAAACAGCTAAATATATTACCTCCGTCAGTGTTCAGGCTACAAATAAAGACGATGTGCTTAAAGAGATTGATTCTAAAGTAGCTCTATTAACCAAAAAGTCTTTTGAAAACATTGCGGATGAGAAGGGCACTCCTGTGCCGCTTTCCAGGCTTAATTCTGGAGACAAAAAAAATCAGACGTCGGAACAATCATCGCTCATACCTGTGCTTAATATAACTGGTTACAGCCTGATCGGGGCTTCCGCGATTTGTGCGGGATTGGGAATATTCTTCGATATTTCGGCGCAAAATAACTATAACAGCGCGAAGGCAGCTTATAGAGACTATCAGGATGCTGCTTCCGATGCTAAATGGCAGACTTATCAGGGTTATGTTACCAACACGGCGCAGAATTTATCTGCTAGAAATATTTCTTACATCGCGGGCGGTATTTCACTGGGAGTGGGTTTGGCTTGTGTCATTACAACGTTTTTTCTGCCAAAAGATAATGTCTCGGTCACCATTGCGCCTGATAAATTAACTATTTGTTATAAATTTTAGGAGGAAGAAAATGAAAAAACAACACTTATTTTTTTATTTTGGGATTCAAATTGTTATTTTTCTGCTGGCAGCGTCCTGTTCTAACATTAATGTCGATGATTTGAGCAAAAATAAATCGGACACCAATTCAGGTAATTTATGGCAGTCTCTCGGCGGTTCTTTTTCCGGTTCTGATAACAGCATCGCTTTCAACAATGACATTCTTTATCTGGCTTATGCGGATAGCGGAAGCGGCAGAGCGACGCTCAAGAAGTACAACAATGGAAACTGGGAAGATGTCGGTACCCTCGGCGTCGGTTTTTCTCCGGCCAGTGCCGCTTATACCAGCCTTGCTTTCAATAACAATATTCCCTTTGTGGCTTTTCAGGATGGCGCGACGAACTCCAGGGCTTCTGTTATGATGTACTCCAATGGGAGCTGGCAGTATCTTGGTACACCGGGATTTTCATCAAATAGCGCTGCTAATATCAGCCTCATTTTTGACCACAGCATCCCCTTTGTGATTTATCAGGATTCCGGAAATGGCGCGACTGTGATGATGTACAGCAATGGAAATTGGCAGAATATCTACAGCAACGGCCTGTCCAACGCTCAAATCGGCAACAAGAACTTTGCTTTCAACAATAATATTCCTTATGTGGCTTATGTCGATTCTCACAACTACAATAGGGCGTCTGTTATGGTATTTACCAATGGGAGCTGGCAAACATTGGGAAGCCCTGGTTTTTCGAGCGGCAGTCTTTCCTATATCAGCATCGCTTTTAATAACGATATTCCTTATGTCGTTTTTGACGATTCCGGATATGGCAGCAAGCTCCGGTGCGCGATGTACAGCAACGGAAGCTGGCAGAATGTCGGCGCGCTGGGTTTTACATCGGGTTCAGCTTCCTATGAAAGCCTTGTTTTCAACAACAATATTCCCTATGTGGTTTATGGCAATGGTGAAAATTATAATAAGCTATGTGCTATGATGTATGTAAATGGAAGCTGGCAGATCGTTGGCAGCCTAGACTTTTCGATGGGGTATTGGGTTACCTATAGAACCCTTGTTTTCAATAACAACATTCCCTATGCGGCTTTTGCTAATTATAATTATAATTAGCAATGGGTTGTGAGTGTCGTGCGCTTAAATCAGAATTGAAATCTGCGAGGAGTTACAAAAAGACAAAAACCATGCTGAGCTTGTCGAAGTATCCTTCGATAAACTCAGCATGATATTGAGACAGCCCTTTCCTCAAAAGTCGAAACTGACCCTGACCGCTGTTCCGATTTCAAACCAGTCATAAACAATGGTGTCTGCTGGCCATTTTATAGTCTTGTCCTGGGCAAATACGTCCAGTCCGCATCCGAAGTGATTGTTTTCGAAAAGAAGCCCTATTCCGCCTATGGCACCTATTCCGGTTGCGGGATCGGTATACCAGCGGACAGTGTAACCGGCATTGGCATAAGCTTTCTCGACAAGGCTTTTATAGTCATCGGAAAAACTGAAAGTAGAGTAGGTCGGCCCCGCAAAAACGCGTAAAGCCAGGCCCATAAAACTATCGTCCTCATCAATAAATGGTTTAAAAGGAATGCGCCCCATCAGCATTGCTTTGACAGTCGCTCCGCTTCCGATTGAAAGGGAAGAAGAAATTTGAGAGGCAGTCGCCTGCATTCCGTAAAAATCACAGCCTAAAGAAATGCCCAGGTACTTTAAGAAATACCAATCCATGCCAACTCCGATGCTGCTACTGGTAAGGGTCGGTGTTGGAGTTATACTGCCGTGAAGATAATCATACATTTTTCCGCTTAATAAATAAGCAGAACCAACGTTTAAAAATATCGAGAAATTTTTGAATGAATTACCGGCTGTTTTCATCCGGAACGCGGCATTGGAGTCAGAAGCAGCAGCCTCTTTCAGAGATGAGATTGGAACCATTTGTTTGTTCCCTTCTTCATCCTCAATAATAAGAGTGTTTTCATTGCTGAGAATAATTTTGCCATCAATCCTGGTTCCATCTTTTAAATTAAAGGTTTCCGCAGACACCGTGTTTACAATAATGAGAATTGCAAATATTAAGATAACTCGTTTCATTTTTCATACCTCCACAAATTATTGATTAAAAGATATTGTTCATTTTCGAACCTATTATCAAAGAATGAATTTAAGATAATTATTACCCCCATCGGGATTTGAACCCGAGTCACCGCCGTGAGAGGGCGGTGTCCTAGACCAGGCTAGACGATGGGGGCGTAAACAAAAAATGCTGGGGCGGAAGGAGTCGAACCCTCACAAACAGATCCAGAATCTGTCGTCCTACCATTAGACAACGCCCCAATTATAGAAGCTATATTTTACAATATTCTTTACCTTTAGTCAAAAATTCTGCGGTGAATTCCATCCCATAGGCGCGGTTAATTAACAATTATTTCTTCTTGCCTTCATAAAGGCGAATGGGGTAGGCCAGGTTTAATTTTTCAACTCTTCCATAGATCATTCTATTTTCTGAAAGCAAATAAAGCTTTTTCGCTTTTGTATTTGCTTTGATGGTTTCGGAAAGCCCGCGAATAAACCATGTAATATCTTCTGTATTGGTGGAAAGGACAAATTTTCTAAAATCCTCATTAAAATTAATGGCTATCGTTTTTTCGGGCTCGCTTGGGATCAGCCAGACGCTATATACCCGGATATTCGCGGCGGTAGGAAGTTTTAAATCATAACGTATAGGGCCCAGCATATATTCTTTTACCAGCGCCTCTTCAAATGTTTGAGATAGATCAATCGTTCTTTTTTCCACGAACAGGCGTGAAAATTTCTCGTCAGGGTAGTAAAAAGAATGCCTTGAAGGATTGGCCAGGAAAATAATACCCAGCAGGATAATAATAATTAGCATCAACGTAGCCAACAAGAAATAAATCCGGTAATCTTTAAATCGATTCACTTTGTAAAACCTCTGCTTTTATCGTATTCTTGCAAGAACGATTGTATTCCCTGATAAAGGCCAGAAGCAATCTTTTTTTGATATTCCTTCTGAAGGAGCTTCCTGCTTTCCTGTGAGTGGGATAAAAATCCCACTTCTACCAGCGCGGCCGGCAGGGAATTGTATTTGAGAACATAAAAATTCGCTTTCTTGTTGCCTCTCAAGGGCGCTCCGGTTGATTTAACCAGGGACTGTCCCAAGTCCTTTGACAATTTCTCAGACTGCCTCCGGATGCCGTCCTTGAGCAAGTCATTTATAATGGAAAAAAGGGCTTCCGTCTTTTCTATATCGTTTTTAGAAAAACCCGCGTTTTCTATAGATTCTACAGCCAGAGCCTCATTGTCGCTGGCGGCCTCTGAAAGGGAATAAATCTCTATGCCGTCAATATCCCTGTCTAATGAAATATTGCCGTGGACGCTGATGAAAATAGGGTTTAATCCCTTTTTTAATAGGGCAGTGGTTCTATCCGTCCTTTCCTTTAAGGTAATATAGCGGTCATTTTTCCGGGTAAGGTAAACCTTTACTTTGCCGTCTTTTTTCAGCAAATCATAAAGCATTTTGGATACTGAAAGAACGATCTCTTTTTCTTTCGCGCCGTTTACACCCAGGCCCCCGGGATCTTTGCCGCCATGCCCCGGGTCAATAACAATTGAGTCAATAGGAATAAATTTGGCTAGATCACTATTATAATTTGTTTTTTCTTTTTGGTCATCTTTTAGCCTGTTTTCGTTGCTCTTTTGTGTAAAACTGCTTTTCTCAGAAACAGAAGACGAACTGGAACTTTTGGGAGGAGCGTTTGCGAGTAATTTGTCTATCAACCCCAAAGCGGCAGGGGAAATTTCTATTCCACCCTTATCATTGATTTGAGGTTTATCTTCAAGATAATAAATGCTGTCTTCAAAGACAATATAAGGCATGGTTAAAAACAGTTTCAAGGATTTTCCTTCCCGGCTGGAAATAACGGTATAGCCCATGTGAAGATTTTGTTTCAAAGTGAAATTTTTTGCAACAGCCAGACGATTCAGCTCCAGAGGCTTTGCGGAAGAAGAAAATAGTAAGATCCAGGAAAAGAAGATAAGGTTGAAAAAACAGGTCGTTTTACGCATGCTTTAACTTCCAGATCGCAAAAAGCCCCTTCAAAGTAAGATGAGGATCAATGCAGTTGATCGATCGCGCTGAATTTTTTATGAGCTTTGCTAAACCCCCGGTGGCGATCACAAAACAATCTTTCCAATTCATTTCTTCGGCGATTCTTCGTACCAATTCATCTACCATAGCTCCATTGCCATGGATGATCCCGGAACGGATGCCTTCGACCGTTTTCTTCCCGATCAAATTAGAAGGCAACAGCAGGTCAATGTGCGGCAGTTTAGACGCTTTATCTTCCAGGGCACGCAGCGATGTCATAATTCCCGTTACAATGATTCCGCCCTCATAAACTTTTTCTTTTGAGATAACATCAAAAGTGGTCGCTGTGCCGAAATCCACGATGATTAAATTTTTATTCGGATAGAGGTTGATGCCGGCAAGGCCGTTTACAAAGCGGTCTGCGCCTATTTCTTCAGGGGAATCATAATTAAAACGGAGCGGCACGTCCTGATTTTTTACAAAATAAGGGCTAATTTTAAAATATTTTTCAAACATATGGGAAAATTCATAATCAATCTGAGGTACAACGCTTGAAATAATGACTTCCAGAGAAAGATTTTGATCGCTTTGATTCCAGAGCCGTAAAAGATTGACAAACTGGATGGCCAGCTCATCGGTGGTTATATTTTTGTTCGTTTGGATATTGGCGTTATGAAACGGCTCGCCGCCTTCTTTCGAGTCATTTTGAGTGTTAAAAACTCCGAAAGTAATATTGGTGTTTCCGATGTCTATAGCTATCAACACAATCTACCTCCTGGGCCTTAAATCGTCTCGTTCTTTAACGGACGGCTCATGAGTCCTTTCAAACCTTCGGCTGGATCCATTTGGTGGTAAAGCACATCATAAACAAAATGAGATATCGGCATAACGATCTTTTTTTCCGTCTCCAATCTCACGATGCTTTTTACGGTTTCTACCCCTTCGGCCACCATTTTTGTTGAAGATAGAATTTCTTCGATATTTTGTCCCTTAGCCAATGCCTCGCCGACACGGCCATTTCGGCTGTGCTTGCTGATGCAGGTTACTATCAAATCACCGACCCCGGCCAATCCCGCGAATGTCGACTGAGAAGCTCCCAGCTTCAAGCCCAGGCGCTTGATTTCAGCCAGGCCTCTGGTGATGAGGGCAGCCATTGTATTATCGCCTATGCCGAATCCGCGAAGCATTCCGGCCGCGATCGCGATGACATTTTTTGCCGCCGCCGCGACTTCTACGCCGATGACGTCTTTGTGCCGATAGAGTCTGAAATACTCATTGGAAAATGCTTCTTGAACTAAAGCGGCCGACTTTTCGTTTCGGGATGCCGCTACAATACTGGTGGGAGCGTTTCGCGCGACTTCTTCGGCATGAGAAGGCCCCGAGATAACAACGATATCTTTATGATTGGGAAGTTCTTCGTTCAGGACGACGCTCATTCTTTTCTCAGAGGGAAACTCAAAGCCTTTCGTTGCGCTGACCAAAAGGTGCTTTTTATGGATGAGCCCCTTAAACCGGGATGCCACGCTTCTAAAATATTTGGAAGGAGCCACAAAAACCAGCATTTCCGATTCAGCGGCCTTTGCAACATCGCAGGTTATTTCAATATCCTCCGGTATTTTTACCCCCGGCAAATAATCAGAATTCTCTCTTTTTGAAAGAAGAGGCTTAGCCTCCTCCTGGCTGTAAACCCAGAGAAGCGTCTTGTTTTTTTTAGCCGCCTGTATGGCTAAGGCAGTGCCCCATCCGCCGGCGCCGATAATAGAAATAGTCATAAAATCTCCTGCTCCAGTTTTTTTCTCAGAAGCTCATTAACCACCTTGGGATTTGCCTGTCCTTTTGTCAGTTTCATAACTTCGCCGACAAAGAACCCCATCAAATTTAACTTGCCGGCTTTATATTTTTCGATTTCTCCTGGGTTATTTGTCAAAACCTGGTTTACAAGGGTTTCAAGCTCTCCTGTGTCCGAAATTTGCTTTAACCCTTTTTTTTCTATGATTTCTTTTGCGTTCTTTTTCGACTCCACCATTTCAGCAAAAACATCCTTCGCGATTTTTCCGCTAATAGTTCCCTCTTCAATAAAATTAAGCAATTCGCCGGTAGAAGAGGGGGTAACTATTTTTCTAAAATCGAGAGCGGAAACCTTTTTCACATTAATGTAAGCGTTAGCTTCACTCAATATCCAGTTTGCTGCTTTTTTTGCTTCTCCATTATAATTCCTCTTTGTTTCCTCAAAATAATCCGCCAGGTCCTTGTCATCCGTTAATGCCTCGGCGTCCTGCAGAGGAATGCCATACTCTCTCATAAATCGTATCTTCTTTGCTCTGGGCAATTCTGGAAGAGTCAACTTTATTTTTTCTACTGTTTCTTTATCTACAACAACAGGAGGCAGGTCCGGTTCCGGAAAATATCTGTAATCATTGGCTTCTTCCTTGCTACGCATAGAAAAAGTTTTGTTTTGAGCGGAATCAAAAAGCCGGGTTTCCTGGCGGATCTTTTCTCCATTTCCCAGGGCTGAAATCTGCCGCTCTATTTCATAATCAATGGCTTTTCGTACGCCGTTAAAAGAATTCATATTCTTGATTTCGACTTTAGTGCCCAATTCTTTTTGGCCTTTTGGCCGGATTGAAACATTGGCGTCGCAACGGAGGCTTCCCTCTTCCATGTTGACATCGCTTACGCCGGTGTATTTCATAATATTGCGAAGCTCTTTTAAGTAATAAAACGCTTCTTCACTCCCGCGCATATCCGGCTCGGAAACGATTTCAAGGAGCGGAACACCCGAGCGGTTCAAATCCACATAGCTGTAAGACGTGCCTTCCGCATGGATTAGCTTTCCGGCATCTTCTTCCATGTGCGCCCGGGTGATGCCTACTTTTTTTACGCTTCCGTCCGGCAGGTCAAACTCCAGAAAACCTCCTTTGGCGATCGGATAGTCGAATTGAGATATTTGATAACCCTTTGGCAAATCAGGATAAAAATAATTTTTTCGATCAAACTTCGAGTAACCGGCGATTTCGGAATTCAATGTAAGGCCGGCCTGGATGGATTTATGGAGAGCTTTTTCGTTCATAGCGGGCAGTACACCAGGCTGGCCCATGCAAACCGGGCAAACCTGTGTGTTGGGCGGTGCGCCGAATTCAGTAGAACAGCCGCAGAAGGCCTTGGTTTTAGTATTCAATTGAACATGCACTTCTAAACCAATCACAGCTTCGTAATCCATGAAAACCTCCGCAATTTTATTGTATAATATTTACCGAAAAAAATCCAGCAAGCTTAAACATGAATTTCCCCTTTAAAAGAGGCAAAAAATATTTTCTTCATTTTGTGGCAATAATTTTAAACATAAGTTATAATTAAGAAGTATTATTAAAGCTCATAGATAAGAGTGGAAGGGTATCCATTTTTATCGAGTGAGTAAAACAGAGGAGATATGACTATGTTCCAAGACAAGACACTGAATTGCCGTGATTGCGGTTCAGATTTCGTTTTCAGCGTTTCCGAGCAGGAATTTTACGCTGAAAAAGGGTTTCAGAATGACCCCGTTCGCTGCCCGGATTGCCGGAAAGCGAAGAAACAGCAAAGCCAGGGTTATGGCAGGCGCGATAGGCAGATGTACGATGTAACCTGTTCAGCTTGTGGTAAACCAGCTCAGGTTCCGTTCAAGCCTTCGAACGAAAAACCGGTATATTGTAGAGAATGTTATTCTAGTAATCGTTAACTATACTCTGTAATAGCTTCAAACGCTTGCGGTTTATCCGCAAGCGTTTTTGTATTTTTAATCAGTTCTTCGTTTATCCTTTCTTCATTGTCAAAAAATATCTAAGAGCGAAGTTTTTCCAGTAGGATAAGCATTTCTTTGGGAAGCTCGATTTCGAATTGCAATGCTCTTTCGCTTATAGGGTGAAGGAATTCCAGCCTTTTAGCGCAAAGTGCTATTCCGGTTAAGCCATATTGTTTAAAATTCCTTGAATAGATAGGGTCCCCCGCGACTGAGTGACCCAGCGAAGAAAAATGCACTCGTATTTGATGAGTACGCCCCGTAAGGAGATTGATCTCCACATAAGTGTGGTGGTTTAAATATTCTAATGTTTTGTACTCTGTGATAGCGGGTTTTCCATCGGTAATAATAGCCATTTTCTTTCTGTCGTGCGGACTGCGGCCAATCGGAGCGTCGATTTTTCCACTTTCTTCTAAGTAGCCCTTTACAATGGCATGGTAAATCTTTTTTATTCTACGTGCCTTGAAATCTTCGGCTAATTTATGATGAGCTTTGTCGTTTAGCGCTATAATCAAAAGTCCCGCAGTGTCTTTATCTAAACGGTGCACAATGCCCGGCCGCTCTATTCCGCCGATAGAGGAAAGTTTTCCTTTGAGTTTGTACAATAGGCCATTTACCAGAGTCTGGCTTTCATGCCCCTTTGAGGGATGCACGGTTAAACCAAAGGGTTTATTGACAATAGCGATATCCTCATCGCAATAAACCATCTCAAAGTCAACAAACTCAGCTTTTAATTCGGAGGGGGCGCTTTCAGGAATTTCAAACTCAATTTTGTCATTTTCTTTTACCGGATAGCTTAATTTCTCCAATTTTCCATTCACGAAAAGCCCAATATCTCTTGCTTTTATGCCGCTTCGCGTCAATTCTATGCCCTGATCCCGGCAATGCAGGACGGCAACCGTGTCTAACCTCTGATTTATTGTTTCGTTAGAAGCAATAAAAGAATATTTTTTCCGCATATACCCCGCTTAAGATTCCATACTTAAAAACGTCACTTTACCCCTGCCTACACGGCGAGGGTTATATTCTATCACAAATCATTAAATCCGCAAGAATTTGTAAAAATCATAACACTGAATTTGCGAAAAGCTTTTGATCATTTTATAATATTGGGCTTGTTCGCCTCATCCCCCCGACCCCCTTCTCCATTCGATGGAGAAGGGGGAGCAATTCCACTACCCTCTCCGCCGCAGTGGAGAGGGGCCGGGGGTGAGGCAGAAATAAACGGGAGATGATTTTATGACGAATAACAAGAAACTTCTGGATTGGGTAAAAGAAATGGCGGCTCTATGCCAACCGGATCAGATCTATTGGTGCGATGGAAGCCAGGAAGAATACGATCATTTGGCAAATGAACTGGTGAAAAACGGCACTTTTATTAAATTGAATGATCAAAAGCGGCCTGGCAGTTATTATGCGAGGTCGGATGTGGGTGACGTTGCTCGTGTTGAAGACAGGACTTTTATCTGCTCTAAAAAGCAGGAAGACGCGGGTCCGACAAATAACTGGAAAGACCCGGTGGAAATGAAAGAGATCATGAAAGGTTTGTATAAAGGCTGCATGAAAGGCCGCAAGATGTATGTGATACCTTTCAGCATGGGGCCTTTGGGCTCGCCGATTTCACACATCGGTGTGGAATTGACCGATTCCGCTTATGTGGTCTGCAATATGCGGATTATGACCCGGATGGGGGAAAAGGTTTTAGATGTCCTGGGCAATGGGGATTTTGTTCCCTGCCTGCATTCGGTAGGAAAGCCGTTACAACCCGGCGAAAAAGATGTTCCCTGGCCATGTGACGCGAATAATAAATATATTGTCCATTTCCCTGAGGAAAAGACTATCTGGTCTTATGGCTCCGGCTATGGCGGAAACGCCCTTCTGGGAAAAAAATGCTTTGCTTTGCGGATCGCTTCCGTAATGGCTAAGCAAAATGGCTGGCTTGCGGAACATATGCTGATACTGGGCATTACACCGCCTGAGGGTGAGAAAAAATACATCGCCGCGGCGTTTCCCAGCGCCTGCGGAAAAACCAACCTCGCTATGCTCATTCCGACTATTCCAGGATGGAAGGTGGAATGCGTGGGCGACGACATCGCCTGGATGAAGTTTGGTTCTGACGGCAGGCTTTACGCGATCAATCCTGAGGCCGGATTTTTCGGTGTGGCCCCCGGAACTTCGATGAAGTCCAATCCTAACGCAATGTTGACAGTAAATAAAAACTCTGTCTTTACCAACACAGCTTTGACTTTAGACGGCGATGTCTGGTGGGAAGAAATGTCGGACAATCTTCCCGCTCAATTGATTGACTGGAATGGTAATAATTGGACTCCGGAGAGCGGTAAGAAAGCGGCTCATCCCAATGCGCGATTTACTGCTCCGGCTTCACAGTGCCCTGTGATTGACCCGGCATGGGAAGACCAAAAAGGGGTTCCTATTTCCGCGATACTTTTTGGAGGCAGAAGGTCTTCTGTTGTGCCTCTTATTACAGAGTCCTTCAGCTGGAACCATGGTGTGTTTTTGGGTTCTATTATGGGAAGCGAGACTACAGCGGCTGCGGCTGGCGCTGTCGGCCAATTAAGGCGGGACCCATTCGCGATGCTTCCTTTCTGCGGCTACCATATGGGAGATTATTTCCAGCATTGGCTGTCTATCGGCAAGAAAAGCAGTGCGGAAAAGCTTCCCAAGATGTTTTATGTCAATTGGTTTAGAAAGACTAAAGAAGGCAAATGGCTCTGGCCGGGGTATGGCGAAAATAGCCGTGTCTTGAAATGGGTTTTGGAAAGGGTAGAAGGAAATGGCAAAGCGGAACAGACTGCTATCGGAATGACTCCGTTAAAGGGTGCTCTGGATTTAAATGGTCTTTCTATTTCTGAATCTGATTTAACAGAACTTTTGTCTGTCAAAAAAGAGGAATGGAAGGCTGAAATTCCTTCTATTCAGGAGCATTTTGCTAAGTTTGGAGATAAACTTCCGAAGGAACTCAATGAAGAACTGGAAGGTTTAAAGAAAAAACTAGTATAAATTTTGCTTTAACATTCTCCCTCTCCAGACTTGGAGAGGGTTGGGGTGAGGCGCGGGAGGAAAGAAAGTGGCTCTCATTGTTCAAAAATTTGGAGGCACATCGGTTGGCGATGCGGAAAGAATCAAAAATGTGGCTCAAAAGGTCATTGCTGCGAAAAAACAGGGGAATGATGTCGTAGTGGTTGTTTCAGCGATGAGCGGAACGACGGATTATTTGATCAATCTGGGGAAGCAGATCACACAAAGTCCATCCAAGCGGGAAATGGATATGCTGGTTTCTACCGGCGAACAGGTGACTATAGCGCTTCTTTCTATTGCTATTGAAAGCTTCGGTGTACCTTCTGTTTCCTACAATGCCGCGCAGATAGGCATTAAAACCACATCCGACTATACCAGAGCAAAGATATTGGATATCAATACGGAGCGGATTTCTTCTTCCTTGAAGGAAGGAAAGATTGTTGTGGTTGCTGGCTTTCAGGGTATTGATGAGAACATGAATATTACCACGCTGGGGCGCGGCGGGTCAGACACTACAGCTGTGGCAGTCGCGGCGGCGTTGAAAGCGGATCGCTGTGATATTTATACCGATGTGGATGGGGTTTACACAGCGGATCCGCGGATTGTGAAAAACGCTCAGAAGCTATCTCAGATTACCCATGATGAAATGCTGGAGCTGGCTTCAATGGGAGCGAAAGTCCTCCATGACAGGTCAGTGATTTTCGCGATGAAGTATAACGTTCCTCTCAGGGTGGTTTCTACTTTTATAGAAAATGAAGGCACATTAATTGTAAAGGAGAAAGAAATGGAAGATTTGGTTATTACCGGTATAGCGAAAAAAACGGATGAAACCCGTGTCAATATATCATGTATTCCCGACCAGCCCGGCGTTGCGGCGGCAATCTTTAACAAGCTGGGGGAAAAGAAAGTCAATGTCAATATGATTGTGCAGAGTGTCGGAAAAGATACAAAAAGCCAGATTTCCTTTACGATTCTGAACTCAGACGTGGAGGACACTCAAAAAATAATGGAAGAATTGAAAAAGGAACTGGGGGCCGGAGAAGTTACTTTTGACAGCGATATAGCGATAGTTTCCGCTGTGGGCATTGGGATGAAAGCGAACGCGGGTGTCGCTGCGGCTGTGTTTGATGAATTGGCCAAGAACAAGATCAATATTGAAATGATTTCTACTTCGGAAATCAAGATTTCCGTTGTAATCCGCAAAGACAAAGCGGATGAAACGGTCCGGCTTCTGCACAAAAGGTTTTTTGGTGAGTAAAGATTATCTTGTTGATCTTCGGGGCTATCTGCAAAAATTGGGGAAAGTAGTTGTTGCCTTTTCCGGCGGAGTGGACAGCACCTTTTTATTGAAAGCGGCTGTGGATGCATTGGGCGCGAATGTTCTGGCTGTGACAGGCCGTTCTACGGCATTTCCTGAACGCGAACTCCAGGAAGCACTTCAATTTGCGCAATCCTTAGGCGTAAACCATCTCATCATTGACTCTGAAGAGCTTGATGTAGAAGGCTTTTCAGACAATCCGACCAATCGCTGTTACCTCTGCAAAAAAGAACTTTTTTCAAAAATCATCAGTATCGCGAATGAGCACAATATTGAAGCGGTATTAGACGGTTCTAATGCCGATGATTCCAACGATTACAGGCCTGGGATGAAAGCGCTTCATGAGCTGGGAGTCAAAAGCCCGCTTCAGGATTTGGGAATAGACAAAGAAGAAATCCGGAAACTTTCAAAAGAATGGGGCCTTCCGACATGGGATAAGCCCTCTTTTGCCTGCCTTTCTTCCCGTTTTCCTTACGGCGAGAAAATCACAAAAGATAAGCTCTCAATGGTGGATCAGGCGGAGCAATATCTGCTGGAATTGGGTTTCAGGCAGGTCAGGGTACGTCACCATGGAGAATTAGCGAGAATTGAGGTGGGGCCGGAAGAAAGAATGAGTTTCTTTGAAGAAGGCCTGATAGAAAAAGTCTATCAAAATTTTAAAAAAATCGGCTTTGTTTATACCGCTCTGGATTTAAAGGGCTACCGGACGGGAAGCATGAATGAGACGAAGTATAGGCGCGGTTAATTAACCGCGCCTAAAAGTAAAGGATTTGAATAAACGGTATAAGGGAGAGAAATATTTATGAGTAAAGAAAAAATTTTTACGGATAAGGCACCTGCGGCTATTGGCCCTTATTCACAGGCGATCAAGGCAGGCGGCTTTTTATTTACTTCAGGTCAGATTCCGCTGGACCCGAAAACAGGGGAAGTCGTTTCTGGCGGCATTGAAGCGCAAAGCATACAGGCGCTGGAAAATCTAAAGGGAGTCCTGGCAGGCACAGGATTAAGCCTCGCTCATGTTGTGAAAACAACTGTATTTATTAAAAACATGAATGATTTCGGCACGATGAATAAAATTTATGCGGAATACTTTCAGGAGCCTTTTCCTGCCCGTTCCACAGTCGAAGTGACACGCCTGCCGAAAGATGTGTTGTTAGAAATTGAGGCCGTAGCAGTAAATTGATTTAAAGTTGATAAATCGAAAAAAGAGAGATTTATGCCGCAAGCTTTAGCTTGCGTTTGAGTTGCGCGGGCTAAAGCCCGCGGTTACATAATACATATCCTGAAGTAGCTATCTAATATTTCTTGCTTGTTTTTTTCTTTTTTATCGCTTCAGGTTTTGTAATAGATAATATTTTATTGAGGTGCTCAATCGTATCTTCGATTTTTTCCGATTGAGTTCTATAAACATTGAGCTGATTTAATAAGGTTCGAATGACCAGGACATCTTCCTGTGAAAGAAATCTTCCTTCATTTGTCGCTTCAGAAATCCAGGAACAAATAACTTCTATCATTAATGGGGACAATTCAAACGCCTCTGCGGGGCTTTTCATAACATTCATAAGAAACTGATGCTCGGGAAGAATCAATTCCCCATTACCCCAATGGCCTTTATAAAGCTCTTTCTCAGCGTAATGAAGAATCCTATTCTTTTCCAGGCTGGATAGCTTAATCTGAAGCATACTTACTCTACTATTTTTTCAATGACAATCTTGTAATTAACAGCCAATGCCGCTATCGCGCCGATCGCCGCCCAGACAGGCAGGAGAATAGCGCCGATCACTCCTATCGTGAGGGGAATCTCAAAGAGGGTTTTGTCTTCCATGTCTTTGATAGTAATACGGCGGATGTTTCCTGCTTTTACAACCTCTTTTACTTTAGCCAATAAACTTTCGCCGCTGACAGTCATTTCCTCAATTCTGGTTTTATTATCCGGCATAGGATACTCCTGCCTTCTAACTTATTATGAATTAGCGAATTCATCCATCACGCTGTCATCAACATCCGCGTTGCTGGCGACATTCTGCACATCATCATGAGTTTCCAGCTCATCCATCAGCTTCAAAAGGGTCAAAGCCTTGTCTTTTTCCAGATGAACCGTGTTCTGAGGAATACGGGTGATTTCTGAGGATAGAATATTGATATTCTTCGCTTTGAGGCCGTCTAAAGTCTTCATATAAGAATCTACAGATGTATAAACTTCAATTACATCCTCTTCGGTCTTGACATCATCGGCACCCAGATCCAGGGCTATTTCCATAATCTCATCTTCTGTGTGATTTTTACCATCAATGGAAATCACGCCTTTTTTATCAAACATCCAGGCTACACTTCCCGATTCACCGAGATTTCCTGCATGCCGGGAGAAAATTTTTCTGATTTCTGCCGCTGACCGATTCTTGCTGTCGGTTGTGACATCCATAATGACAGCGACACCTCCGGGGCCGTAGCCCTCATAAGTGAGCTCTTCGTAAACAACGCCCTCGATTTCACCGGTGCCTTTTTTGATATTTTTCTCTATATTATCCCTTGGCATATTTGCCTGTTTCGCTTTTTCTATAATAGCGCGCAAAGCCGCGTTGGTATCGGGATTGCCGCCGCTTTTTCTGGCGATAATAATGATTTCTTTTGCGATTTTTGAAAAAAGATTACTTCTTCTCGCGTCCTGAGCGCCTTTCCTCTGTTTAATATTCGCCCATTTATTGTGACCGGACATAGTTTCCTCCTAACGAAAATAAAAGTAGAAGATTTTAGCATAATAATGAATTAAATTCAAGAAATAAAAGGCCTTATTTAAAATCAAACCCCAATAGCCTTAAATTAAAATACCAGACCAATATTCCAGCTAAAGCGGCATAAAGCGTTATTGCGGCAATAGCTTTGTAAACGATTTTGTACCAGGGCTTTTCCTGGTACTCTTTAAAAAGCTGCCGAAAAGCGCGCATCAGGATGTAACAGGCAATGGCAAAAAATGTGTAATTCATTAAACACCTCTCTTCCTTAAAGTTTAAAGATAATGTAAAAACTTGTCAAAAAATTTTTCCCAGCTATAATTTAGGGGATCAAGGAGTCTTTGATGAGCCCGGAGCATTTAAAAACAGTTTTAAAAGAGGTTCAGGAAGGGAAGCTTGACTTAGAAAAGGCTTTTCAGAAAATAAAAGATCTTCCTTATAAAGACCTGGACTTCGCGAAGCTCGATACCCACCGGGAAATCCGCATCGGCTATCCGGAAGTGATTTACTGCGCGGGGAAGACAATAGAGCAGATAGAGAAAATATTTGACTATCTTTTAGATGGCGGCTCAAATATTCTTGCTACCCGCGCTTCAGAGGAAGTTTTTCAGGCGGTTCAAAAACTGGAAAGCAAGGCGGTTTACCATAAACTGGCTCAGGCGATTACTGTAAAGAAAAAAGAAATTCCGCTTTCTTCTACGTATATTGCTGTGGTTACAGGCGGCACTTCGGACCAAAAAGTGGCCGACGAAGCGGCGGTGACAGCGGAGATTTTTGGAAGCCGGGTAGAAAATTTTTTGGATGTAGGGGTGGCTGGAATACACCGGCTTTTTGACTCTTTAGAAAAAATCCGCTCTGCGAAGGTAATTATTGCTGTTGCGGGAATGGAAGGCGCTTTGCCCGGTATTCTCGGTGGAATGGTGGGGAAACCCATTATCGCGGTACCTACCAGTGTAGGTTATGGGGCCAATTTCGGCGGCCTTTCGGCGCTTTTGACCATGCTCAATAGCTGCGCTCCCGGTATTTCAGTGGTCAATATTGACAATGGTTTTGGGGCGGGGTATCTGGCAAATCAGATCAATCAATTGTAACGCGAGGCGGAAAATGAAATTTCGGATTTTTTTAGTTGTCTTTATTTTTCTTTGTGTGCTAACTGGATTTGCCGGTAATATTTTTCCTGTAGTGGAATTGTCTTTTCAGGAAAGTCCTTCCAATGAAATTTATTTTTCCCCCAATTTTGACGGTTCTCAGGATACGGTTGGTTTTTTAATAAAATTGCGGAAGCAAATAAAGGTTCAGAGTTGGGAGTTGGTTGTGTTTAACGCGAGCGGAGAAACGGTCAAAAAATTTTCTCCAGACATGAGAGACGCGACGAATTTCGCCGATTTTTTGAATTCTTTTACTACTCAGAAAAGAGCGATTGATTTGCCGCATTCTATAGAATGGAATGGCCTTTCTGAGAGACGCCGGTTGCTTCCCGAAGGGCAATATTTTGCATTTGTAAAGATAAAAGATGAATACGGAGCAGAATTTGTTTCTTTGACGAATAAAATCACTCTCGACATCACTCCGCCATCTGGGGATCTTGCTCTCAGCGATTCTTTATTCTCTCCAGAGGGGCAGAGGCAAACTATTCAGATAGGGCAGAATCTTTCAAAAGATAGTTTTTGGCGCGCGGATCTCAGAAAGGCGAATGGCGAGGTTGTTCTGAGCTGGGATTGGAAAGAAAATCCGCCGGTAGAATGGATGTGGGATGGCAGAGATAAAAATCAAACATTATTGCCGGAAGGGGCTTATGATTATATCCTTTATGGTGAGGATTTAGCGGGAAATAGGGCCATTCTTCCTGTAAAAGGTATTTATCTTTCACTTAAAAAATATTCCCTCTTCCTGAATGTGGAAAAGAAAAGTTTCTCCACAAACGAGAAGGCGTCAAACAGAGCGGTTGTCATCACACCTGTTTTTTCAGATACAAATGGCCTTCTTTCCTGGACTCTTTTTATTTATGACGAGAAGAAAGATTTGGTGTGGGAGATGGAGGGAAAGGAAGTCTTTTCCCGTTTTATCTGGGATGGAAGAAACAATGAAGGGAATTTCTGCCGGAGCGGATTTTATCAGGCGAGGCTGAAGGCGCTTTATGAAGATGGGATGGAAGTGGAATCTGTTGATGCTCCTATTATTATTGATAATGAAGTGCCGGAAGCCGGAGTTTCTTACCAGAGCCTGCCTTTTTCCCCGGATGGGGATGGCGCCCGGGATAGCCTGAGCATCTTGATTCAGGCAAAAGATCTTTCCGGAATAAGAAAATGGAAATTGGCAATTTTTGATCCGGATCAAAGGCCGTTTAAGAGCTTTTATGGAGAGGGGATTCCGCCGGAAAAAATCAATTGGAATGGCCGTTCGGACAATGGCGAATTAGTGGAAAGCTCCCATGATTACCCGGCCCAGCTTTCTGTCGAGGACAACGCGGGGAATGAAGCGAAGAGTAAAGCGCTTCCCATTAAAATAGACGTTTTGGTAGAAAAAACAGCCCTTGGATTAAAAATCAGAATCAACAATATTGAATTTGACTTTGATAAGGCTTTGATAAAACCGGTGGATTATCCGATTTTGAATAGAGTGGCCGAGATACTCAAAAAATATAAGAAATACTCTGTTCAGATACAGGGGCATACAGATTCTATCGGCCGGGAAAAAGTGAATTTAAAACTTTCAGAAAAAAGAGCGCTTTCTGTTTATCAGTATTTATTGAAAGCGGGCATTCCTCAAAAAAGAATGAAATACGCGGGGTATGGTTTCCGTTATCCACTAGCGGACAATTCTACCAAAGAAGGGCAGAGGAAAAATCGAAGAGTGGAATTTTTATTGGTGAAGTAGGACCCGCGGAAAATTTTCTGTTCCGGCATAAATATCATTGCTGGCATATGTTGCGCTTTTTATCAGCGCATTGTCTTTGTACAGATTCATCGTAATAATAGTATTGGTAGCTAGATTTTTATTTACCGTGCCCATCAAAGAACCTGAAAATTGAACATTGGCTGTGTACGCATAGCTGAGAGTTGTTGTAGCACTCCAGGGTAATGTAGGGTTAGTCACAATGTTAAACAATTTAATGCCGGTATAAGAGACATCGACATCGAGAGAAGTCATACAAGAAAGTTAACACGTTTTTTTTAAAAACCAAGTTTTTTAAAATTCTGGTTGCTATTCACGCAAATCACTCGCAAGCAAAAGCTTGCGGCTACAACGTTATATATGAGTTCATAACCGGCAATATTATGACATATTTTTCCCACAAAAAAAAGATACCTGGAGTACTGTTTTTATCCTACCCTGAGTAGGAGGGTCTTCTCTCCCGGGCGAAAAGGGCATGACTTTTGAAATCCATTGCTATTAATAATACTCCAAAAAGGGGGCTGTTTTTGAAATTTTTGAAAAATATTTTTCAATTCTTAGCGAAAATTAGCGTGCATTAGCGGAAGACTGTTCCGCCAAGCCATGCGAAGAGACGCGAATGGGGTGGCCGAAGTCCGGAGATGAGGTTTCTAATCACTGACCGATTTCAAACCAAAATATAAAAATCCTTGATTTAAAAAAATTATCTCTTAAAATGTAGATGCAAATTTTGTTGACGGGAGAAGAGTGAAGATGAAGCCGATTTTTTTGAGATTTCCTTCTCAACGTACTTTTCTGGTTATTGAAGATATGTCAAAGGCAAAAAACAATAAAAAAGCCTTTGTTTTCTTGTTCAATAAAGAAGCTCTTCTGGAAAATTTTTCCATTCCGGGTGAGGCACTGGATAAAGGAGTCGCTTGTTTCTATTTGGCCGCGACAGAAGCTGGAGTGAAAAATATTACGCAAAAAGAAGGAATGTTTTACGTTGTTTTAGCTTATGATGGGCTTCTCAAAGAATTTGATAAAAATGTTTTCCCTAACCTAGAAAGCGGCGGAAAGAAAGGTTTCTTCATCTTGTCGGAAGAACCGCCTCATAAAAATGTTTCTATTGAAATAAAAGAAAGTATTTCTCCATTTTTTACGGTTTGTTTTTTAAACCAGTTGTTTCCTGTTTCTTATACGCCTTTTTCTTATCAAAATCTGGATTTTCCTCAGAAGGAGCCAAAAAAAGAAATTCTTTCCCTGGGGAATGAAAAAAATTTTACAATTGCTTACCTCGAAAGCGATTCTATTGTTGTTTCTCCTAATTTTGGGGAATTGGAGAGCCTGTATGAAATAGACGCGATGGATGTGTTGGTAAATTCCATTATGGGGCATCTTCACTTCAAAAATCTTTTGATGGTCAAGGATACGAATATCTATTCGATGATTTCAAATTATACCCAGCGTTTTCCCAGAGTCAAAAGTGTGCGGCATGTTTTTTCTCATGTGGCAAACTCTATGTTTGACTGCGGTTTTACAAAGGAGAAGGGAATTGGGATTGTTTTTGACAGCATCAGCTATGACGAGGGGGATCAGATCCTGGGAAGTGAGATCGTTTATGGAAAGATAGGCGATTTTGATGTTGTCGGAGGATGGAAACCCATTCCTTTGCCAGGCGGAGATATAGCTAATATTGAGCCATGGCGGATTGCATTAGCGGTAATAAAAGAAACTCTAAAGAAAGATTTTTCTGAGATAGATCTTCCTATGGTAAAAAGCCTCCAGGAAAATGCGAATTACGGCTATATTTTTAAAGCTATTAATGAAAGCCTGATCAGCTATTCCCTTTCTTCGAGTATGCACCACATTATCGCGGCTTTAGGTGAAATCCTTTTTTATCAAGAGTCTACTTATGATTTTGAGTTTTTTGAGAGCCGGCTGGACCGTCTTTTGTTGGATCAAAAAAAGCATGAAAAATATTCTATTGCGATTTATGAAGAAGAAGATAAACTTCTGGCGGATTCCTACCAGTTGTTTGAAAGCGTAGTCTCGGAATTGCTCAAAAAAGCGGATCCGGTTCATTTGATTGACAAAGCGATGATGAGTATTGCTTCTGCTACGGCGGAGCTGACGGAAAAGGTCTCTCGGAAATACAACGAAAAAAAGGTTTTCTTAGCGGGGGAATTTTTTAAATACCCTCATTTTTTTGCTCTGGTTTATCAAGAGTTGGTAAAGAAAGGGCTGGAAGTCCATGTGCCGAAGAAAATTCCTTTAGATGACAGCAGTATTTCGGTAGGCCAGTTGATTTACGGCTATTTTGAAAAGGGTTAATCTTTTTCTATTATTTCTAGTTCGGGTTTGTAATAAGGTCCCTGGATATCCAGATCAAAATTGAGCCTTCCTTCATTTTCGTAACCTGCTGTGTAAATCTGGGTTACATTGGGAAGGCTTTCTAAGTAGTTTTTCGAAAAGGAAAATGACGACTTTAGTTTTAAAGTGAGATTGCTAATTTGCGCGCTGCCTTTTGCGCTTATCCTGATATCTTCACTATTAAATCTAAATTTTTGAATTTCCAGAAGATTGCTGTTAAAAGCCCCGCTTAGTTTTATATCTTCAAAGAAAATATCATTCAGAGGAATATCGAAAAGTGTTTTACCGATTTGATTCTGAACAAAGAAATCTTTGATTTCGCCGTTTACTATTTCTGCGGACACTTCGCCTCTTGATAGAAAAGGGTTAGGAAGAAAGATGGAAAAGCGGGACTTAAGATTGAGGAAACCATAAATTTTCTGAGGATGACTGAGAAAAGTTTCTGAAAATTCTTTCAATTTGCCTTCCCGGTAATCCAGATTCCCTTCCAGAAAATCACCGGAAAGCTTCCCGCTGAGAGAAATTTTGCCTCTGCAGAAAAAAGCTTCCGCTTTCTGAATATTCCAGAGGGAATTTTGGCCATCTGCCTCTAAAGTCAGATTTTGCGCCGTTAAATTTTTGTATTTGATTTTTTCTGCTGTTAAACGAAGTTTTATGGGATTTTGCAGGAAAGCTGGCGGGCTGTTTGAAGTAGTTGAATCAACTTCTGTGGAATTTGTTTCCAAAAGTTTTAAAAAATCTTCAAAATCGATTTGATCGCTTTGAGCAGTCACTACAATGGGGCTGTTTTCAGACAATGAATCTATAGATAAACGCGCTTTCGCCAGTCCGCCAAGAGAAGAACCTTCACAATTTATTTCTGTTCTATTCTGCGCGATAGAAATTTCACAAAAGCTTTTTTTGGCCCATTTACTTTGCAAATTGGATATTTTTAGATTCCCGTTCAAAAAAAGTTCGTTTGAGAGGGTCAGGCCTATTTGTCCCTCGCCTGCTCCTTCCCAATCAGGGAGAAACTCCGAAAGGTAGAAATAAAGATTGCTGAAACTCGCGTTGAGGGTGTTGTTTTTAAAAGAATAATCAAAGCTTTGTACTCGAGTAGAGCTTTTTTCTGTTTTTAAGGAAGCGTTCTGAACAGAAAGTTTTTCATTTTCAATTGAATAAAACGCGTCAAAGGGAGAAGTGGAATTGATTTTCCATTGATTGTAATTTAATTCAATGTTTCTTACGTTCAGGAGAAAGGAATCTGAGCCCTTTTGGAGGAGAGAACCTTCCATTTTTCGAATAAAGATAGAGTCGTGGCTATCTATAAAATGGGCTAAATTAAAATCGGATAATTTAACCTCCGCTTTCTCTAAAGTGCCGTTAAACAAGAGCTGTCCGTAAGAAGAGCGGATATCCGCGTTTATAGGAGAGTCCTGGAGTTTTTGTTTAAAATTGATTTCGAAATTAATATCGAATTTATTGTTTTGATAAAAAAGTTTTAAGTTTTTCAGGCTTAAAGAATGTATCTGGAAAGTATTGTTTGTGTTGGTGGAATCTGTTTTGAGAAAACGAACAAAAATATTGGTAATATCTTCGTATTTTGTTTCTACACCATCCGCTGAGGCAATTAAAACCTCCATTCTTCCCGATAAAAGAGCAAGCGGATTGTATAAAATGCGGCTGCTCTTGAATTGGATTAAAACCGCCTGATTATTAGAAAAGCAGTCGACTATTTTAACATTTCTCAGCTCGATTCCCTTAAGCCAATTGATATCTGCGCTCTCTACATCCAGCCCGAGAAAATAATTTTTTTTGAGCTCAGATGAAGCAAACGAAACAATCTGCTGAGGGTCAATCCGACAAAAAAAAACAAATCCCGCGATTAATACAATAAAAATAAGAGAGAGCAAAATAAGCAAAATATTTCTGAAAATCCTCACGTTGCCGGCCTATTATTCCTTAACAAATTTCTTGATGTTAAATTTAAACCAGGTGTCATAGTATTTGCCGATCCACTCTTTTGCCGCGCGATTCAAACCGATATCACCGCCTATTTTCTCGCTTTCCAGCCACTTGTAGTCCATAATCTCGCGTATTACAGCGCTCGTTTCAGCGTTTAAGTCGAAGTACTTTACCATAAACACTAAATCTCCCCTCCTACTATCCTGTAATATTTTAACGCAAGTTTCTCTAAAATCAAGAAATCCGGGACTATATTTTTACGAAGCCGACAATCCTGGCAAAAGAATCCGCTTTTAGGCTGGCCCCACCTACTAGAGCACCATCAATATTAGGTTTAGCCATAAGGGAATCAACATTATCGGTTTTTACAGAGCCGCCGTATTGAATGCGGATAGCTTCCGCTGTAGATGAATCATAAATTTCGGCCAGCACTTTCCGGATAAAAACATGGACCGCGTCCGCGTCTTCCGGCGTAGCTGTTTTCCCTGTGCCGATGGCCCAAACCGGCTCATAGGCAATGGTTACTTTTAGGGCGTCACTCTGGCTCAGCCCCTTAAAGCCTTCTACTACATGGGTTTTAACAACGGTTTCCGTTTTATTTGCCTCTCTTTCCTCGAGTAGTTCTCCCACACATAGGATAGGCAAAAGATCGTTCTGCAAAGCGGCGTGCACTTTTTTGTTGATGAGAGCGTCTGTTTCTTTGAGAATATGCCTTCTTTCAGAATGGCCAAGGATTACATATTGAGCGCCAATATCTTTGAGCTGAAGCGGAGAAATCTCCCCGGTAAAAGCGCCCTCTTTCTCGAAGTACATATTTTGCGCGCCCAGGAGAATGTTAGAATTATTCCATTCTTTAGCCAATGTGCCCAGTAATGTAAAGGGAGCGCAAATCAAAATGTCTCTATCTGTGACATTTTGAACCAGATTTTTAAATTCTTTCGCGTAAGCCTGGGCTTCCGGCGTAATCTTATACATTTTCCAGTTTCCAGCAATAAAAGGCTTCCTCATTTTTTTTCTCCTTTATGTTTTGCCATAGGCGACAATAATTATTGTCGCCTATGGGTTGTCATTTTTTATTTATCTAATAACGCCGCTACACCCGGCAGTTCTTTACCTTCCACCAGTTCCAGCGAAGCTCCGCCGCCCGTCGATATGTGGGACATTTTGTCCGCGACACCGGCTTTATTTACCGCTGAAACAGAATCTCCCCCGCCGATCACAGTTACACAATCCGGCAGTTCTGCCAGGGCTTCCGCTATAGCTACTGTGCCTTTCGCAAACCGGGGAAACTCGAATACACCGACCGGGCCATTCCAGAAAACGGTCTTAGCGCCTCTTAAGGCTCCCTTGAATTTATCAATAGTCATGGGCCCAATATCCATGCCCATCCATTCTTCGTCAATATTGCCGCGGGCTACATGCCTGAATTCTGCCTCGGCTGAAAATTCTTTTGTGACAATATGATCAATCGGAAGATAAATGTAAATATGGGTTTCATAAGCCTTCTGCAAAATTTTTCTGGCGGTCTCTATCATATCTTCTTCTACGAGAGAAACTCCTACGGAAAGCCCTTTTGCTTTTAAAAAGGTATAGGCCATTCCTCCGCCGACAATCAAACGGTCTACTTTACTTAATAAGCTTTCCAGGACAGCGATTTTAGAGGAAACTTTCGCCCCTCCAATGATGGCGACAAAAGGCCTGGCAGGATTTCTCACTATTTTTTCTAAAAGGTATTCCAATTCCTTTTCCATTAAAAATCCCGCGACGGCAGGTAAAAACCGGGCAATATCAGTAGTAGAAGCATGCGCCCGGTGCGCAGTTCCAAACGCGTCGTTGACATAAATATCGCCGTAGGAAGCAAGTTCTTTAGCCATCTTTTCTCTTTCTGAGCCTTCTTTTGAGATTTCTTCTTTATGAAAGCGGGTGTTTTCCAGCATCAAAATTTCTCCGTCTTTGAGGGAATCCACCATCTTTTTTGTGTCTGCACCTAAGGCATCTGGTGCAAATAGGACGTTCTTACCCAGAAGCTTCGAGAGGTATTCCGCGACGGGTTTTAGCATATGCTTGCTTCCCATATATTTCTTTTCGTCAAAAGGCTTGCCCTCTTTCGCGGCCTTTTCCTTCGCTTTTTCCATGTCCTTTTTGGGGTCACCTAAGTGAGACATGAGAACAATGCTTTTTGCTTTTTGTTCTAAAATATATTTTATAGTAGGGAGCGCCGCTTTGATTCTGGTATCGTCCTGTACGACGCCGTCTTTCATCGGCACGTTAAAGTCCACCCGCATAATAATCCGCTTGCCTTTTAAATCCAAATCACGGACTGTCTTCTTGGAAATGGCCATAAAACCGCTCCTTTAGGAATTTTTAAGCGAAATAGTGTACAATCTTTTTGCGGGAAAATCAACTTTTGTGTATAATGAGGGGAGGTGTCTCGCCAGGGGTGGAAATTTATGAAACTTTCAGAAAATCTCTATTTTTATGAAGGTGATTATGTCGATAAAAGCCGGAAAGGGTATTTTGGGCATTATAAAGGCATGGCTTCTTCTAACTTTCTGGTCATTACCGGAGATCAGCAGGTTCTTATCGATTCGGGCATGGATGAAGGCCCGCACCGCGGCCGGATAGACAGGGAATTGAAGAAGGATTCTATTGATCTCAACAAGACGAAGCAGGTTCTTTTTTCTCATTCCCATCCGGATCATACTTTGAAAGCAAAGAAAATGAGTTTTAAAAAGCCCCTTACTTTTTATCTGCATGAAGATAATGAAGAAATGGTGCGCAATGACCGCTATTTCTTCGAATCTTTCTTTAATTATCCGGATTACGTTCAAAAGGAAATATTTATTTTACCGGCCTGGATGATTAAGATTTATGTAACACTGATGGGAATGAATTTCGGATATCTTAAAATTGACCGTTTCTTCCGGGATTATGAAACCCTTCATTTCACGATGGATCTCCAGATTATTCCCTTGTTTTCCCATTGTCCGGGGCATGTCGGATTCTATTTTCCAAAAGAGAAAATATTTTTCTCAGGAGACCTGTATGATCCGCGTTGTGCCGAGGGTGCGGGGATTCTGGTGTCCAATTCCTCTATTGAAATGGCGTTTGAGGACATAAACCGGGCGCTTAATCTGGATATTGAGACTCTTCTGCCCGGTCATGGCCGCCCTGTGTTCGGAAAAGAAAAAGTAAGGCGGGAGCTGGAGGCCGTGAAACGCGGCACGGAAAATTACCTGGAAAAAATTCGTACTTGCATGCGGAGTCAACCCTCTGAAGAATGGACCATCACCGCGCTTAAAGGGCAGATATTTACGAATAGTATTGCGTATAATGCTTTTTCCAGAAAAATCATTACTTACAACTGTCTCAGATTTTTGCATAAACTCGGAGAGGTAAAATTTACTGTCCGGAAAAATCATTCTTACTGGCGGGCATAAATAGTCAGAACTTTCTTTGCGGGCATTGAGTTTTTTTTCAAGAGGAGGCTCAAATGAGTATTACTTTAAAAATTATCATCTGCGGACTGCTGTTTCTTTCCGCGATTATCAGCGGCATTTGCCTGACCCGCTTGGGCAAGCCATTAAATCCGATTATTTTCAATATTCACAAGCTGATCGCTCTCTCGTCAGCAATATTCATCGCTATTCTGACTTACAGCTTGTTCAGTCCTATTGAGATCAAGCCGGCCGCGCTGGCCCTTTCAATCATTACTGGTCTTTTGATTCTGGTGTTATTCATTTCCGGCGCTTTACTCAGTACTGGAAAGCTGGTCAATAAAACACTATTGATTGTGCATAATGCCGGAACGTTTCTGGCGCTGATTTCCAATGGGGCCATCATTTATCTGCTGGTGCGAGGATAAAATGAGTTTCTTGAATGTCGAAATTAATTGATACTTTGTATTTTTAAAAATTTTCCTTTATGATAAAGGGGATAAATTTGAATAAGGGGAAAGTTATGGCTTTCAAAAAATACATATTTGTGACCGGCGGAGTTTGTTCTTCTCTGGGGAAAGGCATTACCGCGGCTTCTATAGGCGTGCTGCTGAAATCTTCAGGGTACAAAATCAATATGATGAAAATTGACCCTTACTTGAACGTGGACGCCGGAACCATGAGCCCCTATCAGCATGGCGAAGTCTATGTTACCAATGACGGAGCGGAAACGGACCTGGACCTGGGAAATTATGAGCGGTATGTAAGGGTAGAAACCACAAAGCTTTCCAGCCTGACTACCGGGCAGGTTTATCAGGCGGTGATTGACGCGGAAAGGCGCGGGGATTATCTGGGCGAGACGGTGCAGGTCATTCCGCATATCACGGATGAAATCAAGAGAAGAATCCGCATGCTCGATGAAGGGAAAGATTCTGACATTATTATTGTGGAATTGGGCGGTACGGTGGGTGATATTGAAGGGCTTCCTTTTATTGAGGCGGTCAGGCAGTTTGCTATTGAGGAAGGAAGGAAAAATGTAAAGTTTGTCCATCTGACTCTGGTTCCCGCTATCACGGGAAGCGGCGAGTTTAAAACAAAGCCCACTCAGCATTCTGTGAAAGAAATGATGTCTATGGGGATCCAGCCGGATTTTCTGTTCTGCCGCTGCCCGGAAATGCTTCCTTCTTCCGTAAGGACAAAAATGGCCCTCTTCTGCAATATTGAGGAAGACCATATTATTTCAGCCATTGACTTAAAAAATATTTATGAGGTGCCGCTGGTTTTCCATGAACAGGACGCGGATAAGATTATTTTGGAGGAATTGGGACTTCCTTATAAAAAACCTGAGTTAGGCAAATGGAAAAAGATGGTTGAGATTGTTTCTCATCCTCAGGAGTGGGTCAATATCGCGTTGGTAGGGAAATATGTCCATCTGGAAGATACTTACAAGAGCGTGGATGCGGCGCTGAAACACGGCGGCATTGCCAACAAGGCAGGCGTCCGTATAGTAAAGCTGGATGCTGAACACTATGAGGCGGAGATTCTGGAAAATGGGCAGTTAAAATGCTGTTCACTGGATTATTTTGAAAATATAATGCTGCCAAAGATTCTGCGGGAAGAAGATAGAAACTTCATTGAAAGTATTTATCAGAAGGATTCAGCGAATCATACATGCGTTCTGTCTGATAATCTCAGCAATAAAGAAGAACATAAAGTAAAGGAGATCCT
The DNA here is from genome assembly GCA_020052515.1 of Brevinematales bacterium. Classification (GTDB taxonomy): domain Bacteria; phylum Spirochaetota; class Brevinematia; order Brevinematales; family JAOACQ01; genus JAGVOW01. Next base: position 66,930 of record JAGVOW010000105.1, read on the forward strand.
TTCTTTTATCGGCTGCAATGGGCTAATCTCCAAAGATATTCATGGGGTGTTGATCCCGGGGGGCTTTGGCAGCCGCGGTATTGAGGGAAAAATCAAGGCGATTCAAACCGCGAGGGAAAACAAAGTTCCTATTCTGGGTATTTGCCTGGGGCTTCAGGGAATGGTAATTGAATACGCCCGCAATGTCTGCGGTATAACAAACGCTCATTCCCGTGAATTCGACCCGACTGCGGAGAATCCGGTGGTTGAGCTGCTGGCCAATTTGAAAGGCATTAAATATATGGGCGGAACAATGCGTAAAGGCGCTTCGAAAGCGAAAATCAAAAAAGGGACATTGGCGCATGAAGTTTACGACAAAGACGAGATAGAAGAACGTCATCGCCATCGCTACGAAGTCAATCCGGAGTATGTGGAACTTCTTGAGAAACATGGCCTTACTATTGGCGCTTACGCTGAGGGAGGTCTGGTGGAAATGGTGGAATTGAAAGACCATCCATGGTTTTTAGGCGGCCAGTTCCACCCGGAATTTAAGTCTTCTCCCATTGATCCGCATCCGATTTTTGTGTCTTTTATTGAGGCAGCGCTTAAGCAAAAGAAGCGTTCGGAGAAGAAATGATAGTGAAAAGTTTCCCCTTTTCAAAAGGGGCTGTCGATAAATCGAAAAAATGTAGCCGCAAGCTTTAGCTTGCGGCTGATTTGCTCGGGCTAAAGCCCGCGGTTACATAACACCTGTCCTGAAGCAGCTAATTTATCGACAGTCGCAAAATGGGTGAGGCAGGAAAATTTTAGGAAGTAATTTATGATGGATGAAGATTTTAAGCCGAAAGTGCAGTCTGCTTTAGCTGCAGAGCAGCCGATTGACTGTAAATTTAGTTATGTCAGTAATGATGACGCAGAGGCTATGCTTTACCTGCTGAATTTTCTTCTGGACGAGGTCAAAAGGCCCTATATGAAAGATCCGGTGGGTTTTTTTGTGAGAGAATTTATCACGAACGCGAACAAGTCTAACCTAAAAAGAGTGCATTTTCAAACCCTTGGACTGGATATGAATGATTCTGAAACTTATTATGAAGGCATGAAAACTTTTGCGAGAGATTTTCATGACAAGCTGGACGTTTACAGAAAAGATGTGGAAAAATATCAGCTTTATACGGCGGTACAATATTTCTTGAAAGATAATGTCTTGATTATTACAGTTAAAAACAGCGGTTTACCGACCCTTCAAGAATCGGTAAGAGCCCAGACATTGATAGAAAAGTCAAAAGCTATTCATGATGTTGCGGAAGCCTTCTTAACTCTGGGTGATACTACGGAAGGAGCAGGCCTGGGCATGGTTTCCGCTATGCTGATGCTTCGAAGCCTTGGGCTGGATGAGAAAGCATTTCGTTTTTTAGCAGACCGGCAGAATAAAGAAACTGTTGTGCGGGTTCATATCCCTTTAGACACGGTTTTAGAATCGCAGATCGAGGAAATATCTGGAATGATATTGGATGGAATTGAGAGTCTGCCAGCTTTCCCGGAAAAGCTTTCCCGGCTGCAGAATATGCTTTCTGATGAGAAAGTGGATTTCTCAAAAGTCGCGATTTTAATCCAGAGCGATGTGGCTTTGACTTCCGAGTTGCTGAGGATCGTGAATTCGGCGCAGTACATGCTTGCCCAGAAAGTGAGCAATATCAGCAACGCGGTTTCTCTAGTTGGCATTAAAGGCTTACGGAATTTACTTCTTTCTTACGGTGCCCAGAAAATACTGAACAATCACTTTGGGGAAATGGATGCGATGTGGGAGCATGCTTTCCGCTGTGCCTCTTACGCCTATTATATAGCCAGGGATTATAATCTCAAAGATCTTTCAGGTGATGCCTACATCGGTGGAATTCTCCATGATATAGGCAAAATAATTATTCGCCATAAGTACATGAAGCTGGATGAAAAACTGAGCGCCTATTGCAATGAGAAGGGTATAGAAGCGAATTTGCTGGAAAGTTTAATGATGGGGGCCTCTCACGCGAGAATCGGCGCGGAGATGGCGAGAAAATGGGACTTTCCAGATCAAATTGTCATCGCGATCGGCTTTCATCACAAACCTTTGTTGTGCCAGGAAGAGTTTAAAACCCTTGTCGCATTGGTTTATCTGGCGGATGCTTTGACAAAAGTTAGAAACAACAAGTTTGTTTTTTCAAAGGTGGAGAGCTCTGTTTTAGCGCAGTTTAATCTGAAAAGCAGAAAAGAAGCAGTTGAACTGGAAGCAAGATTGAATAGCTATTATCAGCAACAGAAAAGCAAAGCGTCCGAGTAATCTGCCTCACCCCCCGGCCCCCTCTCCAAGTCTGGAGAAGGGGGTTGTGGGGATGAGGCTGAAGCATAGAAGGAGTTTTATGGCATTGAACAAAAGCGAATCAAAAGCCCGTTTGGAAGAACTGAAAAAAATTCTGAATTACCATAATTACCGCTATTATGTTCTGGATGATCCTCAGATTAGCGATGCGGAATACGACCGGCTTTTGAAGGAATTGGACGCTTTAGAAAAGGCCTTTCCAGAGTGGATTACTCAAGATTCTCCGACCCAACGGGTGGGCGGGGAGCCCTTAAAAAACTTCGAGAATTTTACACATCCTTTTAAAATGTATAGCCTGGCTAATGCCCTGGTTGAAAGTGAATTTCTGGATTTTTATCAAAAGATCACGAAAGAGCAGTCTGGCGGCGGACTTTTTAATTCTATTTCTTTCTCCTGTGAGCACAAGTTTGATGGGCTTGCGATTGAGCTGATTTATGAGGATGGAAAACTTGCGCACGCTTCTACCCGCGGGAATGGAGAAATAGGCGAGCTCATTACCACAAACGCGAAGACCATAAAAAGCATTCCCCTCCGGTTAAATGAGGGCTTTCCTTCTTTTCTGGCAGTCTATGGGGAAGTCCTGATGTTTCGGGAAGAGTTTCTGCGTCTCAATCAAGAGAGGGAGGAAGCAGGCGAGCCATTGTTCGCTAATCCGAGAAACGCCGCTGCGGGAAGTATTCGCCAGCTGGACCCAAAAATTACCGCGGAGAGAAAACTCAAGTTTTATGCCTATGGGGTGAAAACCTCAGCGGATGACAAAGTATTTGGTTCGATTCCTTCTCATTATGAAAAAATGGATTTTTTAAAACGATTGGGATTTCCAGTTTCTAAAAACGCTATGAGAAGCGGCCGGCTGGAAGAGATCCTTTCTTATCACAAGAAGTGGGAAGAAAACCGAGACAGCCTTCCTTACGAAATAGACGGCGTTGTTATAAAAGTGGATTCAATCGCGCTTCAGGAAGAATTGGGTTTTGACGCGAAAGCCCCCAAATGGGCCATTGCCTGGAAATTTAAACCGGCCAGAGCGCAGACGAAACTGGAAGATATAATATTTACCGTAGGCAGGCAGGGAACGATTACACCAAATGCTGTTTTTCAAATGGTTTCTTTGTCAGGAGCCAGCATTTCTCGCGCTACTTTGCACAATTTTGACGAAGTGGAAAGATTGGATGTAAGGATTGGAGACACGATTGAAGTAGAAAGATCGGGCGAAGTCATTCCAAAAGTAGTAAGAGTTATTGTTGAAAAAAGGCCATCGAATGCAGTAAAAAAAGACCCTCCTGAAAGTTGTCCTGTCTGCGGGGAGAGAGTCTTTCGGGAAGAGGGATTGTCTGCCTATCGCTGCTTGAACGCGAGCTGTCCGGCGGTTGTGAAAGGGAAAATGAGGCACTTTGTTTCCCGGAATGCCTTTAATATAGAAGGCCTGGGCGAGGAAATTATCAGCCGCTTTTTTGAGCTGGGGTATTTGAAGAGTTTTGCGGATATTTTCCGCTTAAAAGAAAAACAGGATGAACTGATCGAATTAGACCGGTTCGGCGAAAAAAGCGTTCAAAAGCTCCTGTCCGCTATTGAGAAGGCCAAAAAGATTGACTACTGGTGTTTTATCAATGCCCTTGGCCTGGACTATGTGGGAGAAGAAACCTCCCGCGCGCTGGCGGACCGCTTTCTGCCTTTAGCAAAACTTCTGGAGGCAAAGGAACCGGATTTATTAACCGTGGGGGGTGTGGGTGAGGTTGTGGCCAAAAGTATTGACGCCTTTTTTCAGAATGAGGAGAACCGGGGTTTAATAGACAATCTTTTAGAAAGCGGAGTAGAAATAATTTATCCGGAAAAGAAAATAGTTATCTCTTCAAAGATCAGCGGCAAAAAGATTGTGTTTACCGGTAAGGCGGAAGGTTTTTCCAGGGATGAATTCGGCGAATTAGTTCGAAAGTATGGCGGAATTCCAGCGGAAAATGTTTCGAAGAATGTGGATTATTTAGTAGTAGGGGAAAATCCGGGATCTAAATTGGATAAAGCGAAAGAACTAGGTATAAAGATCTTAAGCGATAAAGAATTCCAGGAAATGCTTCAATAACCTCAAAATCCATCCGGCGAGGATATCCTACCTAAGGTAGGATAAAAACAGTACCAAAAGTATCTTCTTTTTTGAAAGAAAAGATGTTATATTCATGTCGTATTAAAATTTCAGGTATCAAAGGAGAAGAAAAATGAAGAAAAGAAGTCTGAAAGTTTTAGGAATGATTTTGAGTTTAATGTTATTCTGTACAGGATTGTATGGAGCAGAGTATAAAGAGGCTAATGCAGACAACCCGCTTGGAGACAGCATATTTAGCCAGCAGGAGGATAGTGGATTTGGAGCAGGATCAGGGAATGTTGGGGTATCGGGCCAGGCTATGTATACTTATCCGATGGGGACTGTACAGGCCGTGTATAATTCCGAGACCGGCTGGCAGGTGGGAGCGGCAAGTATGATAAGCCGGAGCACAAGATGGGGAGTTCCCGGGTATACGAATATTAATTTCCATTGGGACTATGATATTTATACACTGAATGGTATGGAGATGGTATATAAATTTAATGATTTCGCCTACCATACAGAGAAGGAAAGCTATCTCCGGATTCAGTATAAGAACAATCTGGCGTACTATGAAAAAATAAGCGGTACATCATATTGGGAAGTGACGGGCAAAGACGGAACGGTATCCAAGTATGGAGCGACGGCTGATTCTCGGATAGAAGGGATAGGCCGGCTGAATAATCAGCCAAGGGCATGGGCAATATCAGAGACACGGGATGTGTATAGTAATCTGACAAAATACAGCTATATTGAAGATACAGTGGACGGTGGATGTTATTTACAGAAGGTGGTCAAGGGAAAAGCCAATGGAAGCGGAAACGGGTATCAGGCTACGGTATTGCATTATGAAGCAGAACCTGCTACAAATTTTAATATGCGGCAGGGATCAAGAGTTGGCGATAACCGTCGAGTAAAGGCCGTGGTGGAAGTGATCGGGTGCGACGTGAATGGAAATGGTGGAAAAGTTGTGCGGGCGCACAAAATAGGGTGGGTGCTATCCGCCTTTTCCAGGACTTCGTTGATAGGGTCGATCACGAAATATGGGACAAACGCAGTAGTGAGTGGAAATGGGGATATCAGTGGATCGAGTTTACAACCCATGACGTTCGAGTATGCGCAGGCACAGACAGGCGGGTTTAGCACGACAGTCGATGTTTGGGCGAATGATTTTGGATGTATAGAAGATGGGGAGGCGTGGAACTATAGAACCCTGAATAAATTATGGTATGAGGCTCCCCTTGGTGATGCGGCTGATATCATAAGTATAGCTAAGTATAAACAAACGCAGTATATGATGGATATGAATGGAGACGGATTGCCGGATGTGGTATATGTTAATAACGCTAATATGTCAGTCGGTACCAATAATGGGCATGGTTTTGGGCCTTTAACACCATGGATAAACGGAGCGGCTTCGTTTGATGCTATAGTGAACTATATGAACTATTGGCATGATGCCGGGGTGGGAAGGTATTTAGAAGGGGCTCAAGTGCCTAAAGGAAATGAAGTGGATGGTCTTGGCAACAAACTGCCAACAGATCCTCAAAAACAGCAGGTGTTTACGATGAATCGATTGATGGATGTAAATGGGGATGGATTGCCGGATTTGGTCCATCAGAATGACGGGGTGGTATTAGGGAAGCGAGATAATGGAAATCTGAATGACGATGATGGAAATGTGAGGGTGCAGTTAAACAGCGGCAATGGATTTGGTTTGGAACAAAATTGGGGGACAGGCGGTTTTCCCTGGTCCCATCTGGGAGAAACGCAGTTTGATGATGTAGTAGAAATAATTCAGAAATTGGGAAGGAGAACATCTTCATCGGTAACACATATTGATTTTTATGATATTAATGGGGACGGACTTCCGGATAGGGTGGCGGATTATGACGCTTCTTCAAGAAATATAGACATCAGTTTGAATAACGGGAATGGATTTAATGGAGGTTCCTGTTTTGGGTATCTTCCGGACGCCCGAGGCGGCTTTATGAATTATCTGAGAAAGACGGATTCTGATGTAATCGACTGGGGTTCGACAACAAAGCAGGAGATTGTTGATATAAATGGGGATGGGCTGCCGGATAAGATACATTGTGAAGACGCGAATTTTTATGTTATGCTGAACAACGGTCATGGGTATGAGCCGACGGTACCATGGTCAAATCCCGGCTGGGGAGCGATTCGCAGGTCGTCGGTGAGCAGTGACACAAATAATACTTATATTACCCAGGATATAATAGATATGAATGGTGATGGGCTTTTCGATTTAGTAAAGGTAAATAATGGAACCATCCAGGTAGCTTTTAATAATGGAAGCGGTTTTAATCAGGCTAACCCTTGGGGTTCCGCGAATGGAAATTATTTAACATGGATTGATTCCTCCCTTCATTCGGTAGTCCATAGTGTGGTTGGCCACCAGGCAGGTGTGAATGTAAGATTTACTAAAACTAAGTCAACGCTGATAGACATGAACGGAGATGGACTGCCGGACAAGGTATGGATAGATAGCGGGATTTTGAAAGTAGCGTTGAACAACGCGAGCGCGTTTCCGGACCGGATGCTGGTGAAGGTGAAGAATGGAATGGGAGGAAGCACGGAATACAGCTACAAGCCGGTGAACAAGCAGAACAACGCTGGATATAAATTCCGGAGCTGGGCGGTGGAAAAAGTCATAGCGAAGGACGGACTGGGAGTAAGTCTGACCAATTCATACGATTATTCTGGCGGGCTTTATGACTCAACCACCCGGGAGAACCGGGGATTCCGGAAAGTAGTGCAGACCGGCCCGACGGGAAACAGGACAGAGACGTATTACTTTCAGGACGCTGTGAAAGCGGGGCTGGTAGAGAAAGTAGTGGTAAGAGACGCCCGGAGTAATATACAAAGCTACAGTTATAATACCTATGAAGACTATGCCACAAAACCCGGTCATTATGGATATGGAGTGACAACGGCGAGGAAAAACTTTGGCCCCGCGGTGAGTGTGAAAGCCCCAAAACTAGTGCAGGTGGATAGCTACCTGGTGGGCGGCACAACGTCTGTGGACAGTGGGACACAGCCTGGAGGGAGCGACTGGAAACGGATAAAAAAGACAATGATCTATTCGATCTACGGAGAGCCCAGGATAGTGAAGAACTATGGAGAGGTGAACGCGGACGGAACGGATAAAGGGAGCGACTGGAGCCAGGCGGACTATACGTATAGTGAAGACAGCAGCCGGTGGTGGATACAGCCGGTGGGCGAGGTTGTCGCTGGAGCCCTGGGGTCCAGACAAACAAGCAGTAGTTATGACGCGGTTACGGGAAGATTGACAGGAGTGCAGATAGGAAGAGAAATCCATGGTATTAGTGTATCTTGCACTTATGACAGCTATGGGAATATAAATCACATTACCGGGCCAATGGATAAGACGATAGAGTATGACGGGATTTATCATGCATACCCGGTTGTGGTGAAAGAATTATCATCAGCTTTAATGCTACTGAGCACGAACCAATATGACGCTCTGATGCGGGTGACGAATGTAGTGGATTACAATGGGGTTTCAACCCTGGTAACTTATGATGCTTTCGGAAGAACGGCAAGTGTGGTCAAAGCAGGGGATACGCTAACGTATCCGACAGCGCAGATGGTGTATCAAATGGATGGGACAGCGCCGGAGTGCGTGATGGGGATACAGAGGCTGGTATCCGGGCAGGCACAGGCCTTAACAAATTATAGTTATATGGACGGGCTGGGAAGGACAGTGCAGACTAAGCAGCAGTGGACGAACTCAAACCAATGGATGACAGGAGAGAGCTGGAGCTATATTGGAGGGCTGTATTCCGGTGTAAATCTGGTGTACGCGAATATTGCGGAAAGTCGGACGCCTTATCTCACTTCTTCATCAACGTTCAGCCGGAATACCAGCCCCACGGGAGAAAGGACGATCTCGAAGTCGTATATAGACCCTGTATACGGCGCAAAGCAGGAAGTGATATATCCGGATGGGACAACGAATCAGAGCTTTTCGATGCAGTTTAAAAGCGCGGTAGTGAACGAGAAGGGATATTGGGCGGAAGAAGAGAGGGATGGACTGGGGAATGTGATCGAGTCAAAGGTGTACTCTTCTGTTTTCCCGGCAAAAACGCTTTACCGCGTGGATGAGATGTACTATGACGGAGCCGGCGGGATGCTCAAGAAGGTAGAAGATTATGATGGGCGGCAGATAGTATCAAGCAATCAGTATGATATAGGCGGGCAGGTGATTTCAACGTGGAACCCGGATCGTGGTACAGAGAGCTATGGGTATGACGGCAGAGGAAATATCTATAGCGTTTCTAACGTCAAAGGGACGACTTTTTACAGCCGGGATGAATCGGGAAGAGTGCAGAGAGAAACGAGGCCGGATGGAACGGTTGTGAATTATTATTACCACCAATCGGGAGCGTCTTTTGCCTATGGAAGAGGAAGGCTGACCAGTGTGGCGGACCCAAGCGGCTCTACGGAGTATGTGTATGACGCGCGAGGAAGGATTGTAGAGGAGAAGAAAACCATCAGCGGGGCTGGGTCAGCGGTCATGCGCTATACGTATGATGTGATGGATCGTGTGACGACGATAAGTTACCCGGATGGGGAAGTGGTCACGAATAGTTATGATATTGCTGGAAATTTAGTGAAGATGGGCAGCATAGCGCAGCCGGGGAAGTATTTGAGCAGCGTGATTTTCAATGAGAAAGGGCAGGTGCTGGAGATAGGTTACGGAAATGGAACGGTGAACAATTACAGCTATTATGGAGCGGAGAAGAATTACCAGCTTACGAATATGAAAGTAAAGCAGATAGATGGTATGGAAAGCCTGAACCAGAGCTATAGCTACGATGTGAGCGGGAATATCACGGCGATAGATGCGGGAAGCATAACGGCAAATCAAAACTTCAGTTATGACTTTCTAAACCGCCTGATAGGACAGAACAACGGGAATTATACAGGCGGGGCGTCGAGCTTTACCTATGACGCGGTGGACAATATGCTGAGCAAGAATGGAGTAAATTATTATTACGATTCAACGAAGCCGCACGCTGTGACGGGGACATCAAAGAATGAAGTAATATTCCAGTATGACGCGGCGGGAAACATGGTGAGGAAGGGACTTAATCTGGGAGATATCGATGTAGAAAATCTGAAGATCGCGGCGGATAGCGGGCAGCTTACACTTAGCTGGGTAAATCCGGTGAGCGGGGCGAGTTTGAAGTCGATGAGGATAGTACGGAAAACGGAAGGGTACCCCGGAAACGCGTTTGATGGAACAACGGTATACAGCGGGATGTATAATGCTGGGATGACGAGCGTTACGGATACGGGATTGGCCAATGGGACGACCTATTATTACAAGGTATTCCTGGGAGACGCTTATGGAAATTATTCTATTGGAGCGGCTGTGAGCGGAAGCCCGGTGATAGTGGAATACCCTTGGGGAAATAATGAGTATGGGACTTTAGCGACGGATATCAAGTGGACCTCAGTTTTTGATGGTGGATTAGAAAATGAATACGCGGGGTATGAATTCACGCCGTTAACCGATGGAAAGATCACAAAGCTGGGCGTTCTCTACGATGGAACTAATTATATGTGTCACGGAAACCTTAAAATAATAGACAACACAACGGGAGAGGCTCTTCTGTGGGCGTATCTGCCGGACAATCTTAGTCCCGCGAACAGCTGGTATTATACAAACATCAGCAATATTAATGTATCGGCGAACAAGACTTACAGGGTTATCCTGATAGGGAATCTTTATCAAAGAGGGAAATTCAGCCAGAGGAGCGGGATCAGCCTGCCGCAGACTTTTGGGAATATCAGGATAACAAAGAGCTTCTTGATCAAGACAGGCTGGATAAATAGTCAGTGGAGAGGAGTGACCAACGAATCGACTACGACGATGACAGGCCAGGTCGATATCGGTTTTGTGCCGAACAGCGTTTCAGCTCAGCCGTCGGTGTTTATCAAGGCAAAAGGAAGCATCTGCCAGGGAGTGTGGCCGGTTATGCAGGTGTATCTGGATGGGCAGTTTGTGAAGCAGTGGAATGTGAATACGCCGGACTATAAAGTATATACAATTCCGAGTTTAAATACATCGGGCGGGACAAATTTGAGAGTAGCTTTTGTGAATGATGCGTATGCCGCTCCGGAAGACAGAAACCTGTGGGTAGACTATGTGAACATTGGCGGGAATTTTATCCAGTCGGAAGACAGCCGTGTGGTCTATGCCCTGTCTGGAGGAGGAACGAAAGCGGGACAGGAATATGTGAATTCCGCGGGAGAACTGGATTTTCCGATCAAAGGAGATGGGCTCAAAGGGGAGTATTACAGTAATGTAAATCTGACAGTGCTGAAAGCAACTCGTACGGACAGGCAAGTAAATTTCAATTGGGGTTCTGGCGCGCCGTTTACAGCGATTGGTCCGAATAACTATGGAGTAAGGTGGAGCGGCCAGGCGGAAGCTCTCTATAACGAAACTTACACGTTTTATACAACTTCCGACGATGGGGTGAGGCTGTGGGTGAATGGGCAGAAGACCATTGATAACTGGGCGCCTCATGCGGCTACTGAAAATAGCGGAATAATTAATTTAGAAGCCGGGAAGAAGTATGATGTGGTGATGGAGTATTATCAAAATTCCGGACCATCGGTATGCGCGCTGTCGTGGTCGAGCGCAAGCCAGGCAAAGCAGATTATACCGCAGAGACAGCTTTATAGCGCGAGAGAAGTGAAGCCGGGAAGTATTAATTTTACAGGCGCAAATCTCGCGGGCTACTGGAAGATGAACGAAGGAAGCGGAAGCATTATCATCGATGGAAGCAGGAATACAAATAAAGGCCAGGTGAGCGCGGTGGAGTGGGTTAATGGCGTAGAAGGGAAAGCAATAACTTTTAATGGGCTGGATAGTATCCTTAATTTCGGGAGCGCGGCGGCATTGAATATTGCAGGAAATATATCGATTGAAGCATGGGTGAAAACGGACCGGGATGGGTATATTGTGAGCAAAGGAAACGGGTACGCGTTTCGAATCTATAACGGTACTTTAGCTTTCTATGATGGGCACAACTGGTCATGGCTTTCAGGCTACACTCGATACGGCAGTATAAATGTATCAGACAACAACTGGCATCATGTAGTGGTGACTGGCGAAGGAACTGTTGGAAGATTTTACATCGACGGAACTCTGGACGCAGCCTTCACATTCGGCGGAATACCGGACAACTCGGCGTATCCTTTCTACATAGGCAGTATTGGTGTGGCTTCTATAAATACGCTCAATGGAGCGATAGACGAAGCGGCGGTGTGGAAGAAGGCATTGACGGCATCGGAGGTACAGAGCCGGTACCGGTCCTATACGGGAAATAGCCAGACGGTTATGACTTATAATATGGATGACGGAAGCGCGATACTGGTGAAAGATATGAGCGGGAACGGAAACAACGGAAATATTAATGGAGCGCTGTTCAAGCAGGGAAAGGGAGTGTACGCGAGCTCGGCTTATGAGTTCAGCTGGGCAAGGCAGGATTCGATCGTAGCGCCTTACAATGCTTCACAGACAGCGACGAATGAGCTGACGCTGGAAGCATGGATATACCCAACCGCATGGGATAATATTTACGCGGGTTACAACCGGATTATATCCAAACAGCCCATTTATATTTTACGAGGGGCAAACGGGTACGCGAACTTTGTTGTTCTGACAAAGAACCATGGGTACCAGCAGATATTTTCAGCGAGCCAGCTGGCGTTGAATCAATGGCATTACCTTTCGGGCACGTTTGACGGGAAGAAAGTCTGTCTTTATGTGAACGGAGTACTGCAGGGAACGATAGGCCTATCGGAGAAGGATACACTGGTGGACAATGAACTTTCCGTCAGCATGGGTGAAAGCGGAATGCTGAACGAAGGATTTACCGGGTTGATAGACAACGCGGCGGTTTACAAGAGGGCGAGGACAGCGCAGGAAGTAGCGGATACATATAATCAACTCAGAGATGATGGAAGGATGATTTGCTGGAAGATGAATGAGGGAAGCGGGAATGTTGTCTATAGTTTTGGAAGAAGTGATGGAACGGGAGGCATCTCAGGAGCGCAATGGACAACAGCCGGAAAAGAGGGAAGCTGTCTGTCTTTTGACGGAGTGGATGATTATGTAGGAATTAATTATCCCGGCGGGGCGCCTTACAACAATTTCAGTATGGAAGCGTGGGTAAAGGCGAGCCAGAAGCATGAAATAGATACGGAAAATAATTATGACACGGGTGGAGTGAGCGGGCAAAAATACCTATTTGGGGCAGATCATGGCGGTGATTATAATGCGGGAGTAGGAGTATCGCTAGGGACAAACGGGATATCTGTGTATGAGCATGGGTCGGGTTATATGCCGGCGCTCGCGGTATACAGTGGGAAGGTAGGAACTGAGTGGGCGCATATTGTGGTAACGGTGAGCAATCAGGTTCCCAGGATATACTTGAATGGAACTCTGGTGCGGACGGGGATGAAGTCAGCGAGAGTGTATTCTGTGGCGCCTACAAAAATGGGTTCCGGTTCTTATGGAGCGTTTCAGGGGCTGGTAGACGGTGCGGTAGTGTACAACCGGGCATTGAGCGAAGGGGAGATAGTATCTCGCTACAAGGGACTGAGGGAAGACGCGGGAAATTATCCTTCTTACAACTATACTTACGATAGTCTGGGTCAACTTATTGGAGTATCAGGCGACACTACGGCGAGCTATACCTACGACTTCGCGGGAAGGCGTGTGGTGAAGATCGAGGGGAACAGCACGAACTATAGTTTCAGTCCTTATTATGAAGTGGAAAACGGCAAGGTTGTGAAGCATTACTATGCCGGCGGAAGCCTGATAGCGGACAGCATAGACGGGCAGCAAATCTATTATCATACCGATCATCTGGGAAGCACAACACGGTTGTCCGGCGCGGCGGGTATGGAAATCAAACGGATGGGGTATCAGCCTTACGGAGAGACAGCATCTATTTCCGGTTCTGGACTTACGCCGAAGTACCAGTACACTGGCCAGGAGAAGGACGCGACTGGGCTTTATTACTATGGAGTGCGGTTCTATGACTCCGACCTCGGCAGATTCCTATCACTCGACCCTCTCGGGGATAATTACGTTTACTGCAACAACAACCCCATTATGTACAATGACCCGACGGGGATGAGTCCGTTTAACAAATCATCATCGATAGGTGGAAGTGGAAATAGTTGGATGACGGCTGATTCATCTTTTTTTAGCATTGGTATGCGCGGAAAAGAAAATAATCTTGATTATGGTTGGCTCAATGGAATGCTGAATGCAGGAAATTCAGGATGCGTGCCCTATGAAATTCCAGCTTTCAAAGGCGGATATGATGCTGCTCCAGAATGGGCTCATTCTTCATCGGGCGGATATGATGCTGCTCCAGAATGGGCTCATTCTTCATCGGGCGGATATGATGCTGTTCCAGAATGGGCTCATTCTTCATCGGGCGGATATGATGAAACCCCTGATGAATTTAAATTAGGGCCATGGTTTTCAGAGAATACTGGAAATGAAAGCGGATTGGAAGCACAAAAAGCAATCTCGGGTTTAAGAAGACTAAGAAATTATAAATTATCTTCAAAACGGAGGGAAATATCCGAAGAAGCCAAACAAACATTATTAAATTCGGAAAAAACGTGGAAGGATTCTGATACTTTTAACCTTGCGGCTTGGAATTTATATAATGAAAGAGGAGGTAATGTGGTTTCAGTTTGGACTGCAAAGATACAGCTAAAAAGACTCAACTTGGAAATATCTGAAAAAGAAGCACGCAGACAATTTATAGACAAAGCTTTCTTTGATGAGGGTAATTTTGATATAGGGATAAGAGAAAGGATAAAAATGATGAATGCAAATCCTATTAAGAGGGGCATTCAGGATTTGAGGGATTTGTTAAAACGGATTGGCGGGTAAATGCAACATGATTCTTTCCCTCCGCTTCCAATTAGTATGAGCCAGCATCCTACTCGATCCTTTTACCGAATAAAATTCTTCCCAGACGAAGCATGTTGGCCCCTTCTTCTATAGCGATCTCAAAATCATCGCTCATTCCCATAGAGAGTAGCGGGAAAGAATAATTGGGATAAGAAGCCTGGATTTTTCCCCTGAGCTGATACAAAAGTGAAAAAGCCTTCCGGGTTTCTTCCAAAGGCTTATCCAGAGGCCCAATAGTCATAAGGCCGGAAACTTTTAATTGAGGCAGTTCTAAAAGAGCGCCGCAGAAATCTACCGTTTCCTCAGGAGAAATACCAGCCTTGGATTTTTCTCCCGAAGTGTTTACTTCTATCAAAATCGGCATTATTTTATTCATCTCGGACAATTTACGATTCAGCTTCCGCGCACAATCCAGATTTTCAATAGACTGGATGACATCAAAGAGCGCCGCGGCTTTATTTACCTTATTTTCCTGCAAATGACCAATCATGTGTTTGGTAAAAGAAAGAGAACTGAGGGCTGAAAATTTTTTTTCCGCCTCCTGGATTCGGCTTTCACCGATATCTGTAATACCCGCTTTCACAGTTTCTTGAATTATATCCAGAGGCAATGTCTTTGTTACGCCAATAATAGTAATGGGATAAGAAATCCCCAAACTTTTTTTCTTTTCTTGAATTAAATTCTGAATGTGTAAAATATTTTCCTTTATTGAACTCATCTGCCTCATCCCCCCAACCCCCTTCTCCACTCGCGAAGAAGGGGGAGATAATGAACGTTTTTATATCTTACTCCCATCTCCACCCTTCGACTTCGCTCATGGACCGTGGAGAGGGGTTGGGGGTGAGGCGAATTTACAAGATTTCATTTTGCCCGGTAAAAAATTCCCCTGGCCCCTTCTTCGGCTATTATTTTATCTTCCTTTTCCAGACCATTCAATATTTTGCCTGCGTCATGAGTGCTCAGTCCCAGAGCTTCCGTCAGATCTTCCAGAGTAGAAGGCCTTCTCTTAATGGTATTGAATACCGCTTCTTTGCTTTGATCCTGAATGGCGCCTGGTTTACCGGGATCCTTCACCTTTGCCACAATCTCACATTCTGGAAAACCCAAACTTTCTTTCACTTTCTCAAGTGTTTCCCTGGAAGCGGGTTTTACCCATTCCTCTGTGCCGGGCCTGTCTAATGTGTTGAGCTGAATCCGATCGGGCTGTATTTTTAAAACCGCGTTTTTGAGAGCCAGAACATTCTCCTTATCCGTATTGATGCCATCTATGATAAAAATTTCCAGCCACACCTGCTTTTCTTTGCTTCTTTGCTTAAAATTTTTTGTAAATAGAGCGATCCCTTCAATGATTTCCGGCAGATTTAACTGGCTAAAGGGACGGTCTATCTGAAGGTAGGCCTTTTCTGTAGCGGCGTCCAAAGAAGGCAAAACCACATCGGCATCCATTAGCTCTTCCCTCACTTCTTGTTGACACAAAAGACTTCCGTTGGTCAGTACGGCTATTTTAATAGAAGGAAACTCCTTCTTTATGGCTTGAATAAAATAGCCGATTTTGGAATGAAGAGTGGGCTCGCCAGAGCCGGAAAGGCTTAAAAAATCAGGAGCGGAATTTTTAGATAGAAAGTCCCTGACTTCGGAAAGGATGTCTTCTATCGGATAATATTCTTTTCGTTCGAGAGTTAAAAGGGTGTTTTTACCGCACTCGCAGTAAACGCAGTTGAAAGAACAGACTTTGTAAGGGACTAAATCCACCCCCAGAGAAAAGCCCAGCCGCCTTGAAACAACGGGGCCATAGATGTAATGATACATAGCTCATCCAGATTACTTATTGTATTCTACTATTTTCATAGATTCCACGACCTTAGCGTCAGAATAACCCAAGGCAGAAAGTTTCTTCGCTATTTCCTTGGCTTCTTCTATCTTCTTAAATCCTCTGATTTCCGAATAATACAAATCATTCCGGTAATAAATCCCCAATTGGACATTGGGTATTTTCTTCACAATATCGCGCGCGGATATATTCGCGACGCTTAAATCTTTGTATTCGCCAATGCGGACTACGTATTCGAGCAGTTCCGCCTTGATCATATTACCGATATTCCCTTCCGCCTCTGAAGAAACAGCCTCGGCCTTATTCTCGATTTCCTCCAGGACAGAAAGCGTCTGTCTCTGATAGGGAATTTCGGGCGGAGTGGTATAAGCGTCCGCAAGCCAGCGAACAGGATCCGGCTTTACTATATTGTTTTTATTCAATTCACTTAAGTATTGGTCCGCTAGACTGGATTCCATAGCCAGAGGAAAAACACTTTTTAAAAGCGAAAATACATAGAAAGATTTTTCATAATGATTCTGGACTTCCTGCCTGTAAAAATAATATTTCCCGGTATAATACAAAATCCTCGCCCCATTGTCAAAGGCCCATTTTTTCAGTTTTACCGCCTGCTGAAGCAGAGGATAAGTATTACTGTAATTCTGGCTATCCAGAAAAATTTTGATCTCAATAATAAAGCCCTTATAAGCCATTCCATTGTCCTGTGTCTGGAGAAGAAGGTCGTTGGCTTTTTTGACCGCCTTTTCCGGAAGGCCTCCCGCCGAATAAATCAAAGCTTGCATATACAAGGCTTTGTCGGTAGAAAGTGCCTGATACTGCTCTATTGCCGCCGGATGATTGCCGATCAGGTAATAAATATCACCGAGTTTCTCCACAGCATTTGTCCAATAGCGAAAATCCGGGTATTTCTCTTTAATAATTCCCAGGTAATCAATGATCTTAACGGTGTCTGTTTCCAGAAAAGAAAGCATATACACCGCGTAAGGCACAAACTGAGAATCAGGATACTGATGGATCAATTGAAGATAATAATCCCTGGCTTCCTGATAACGCTTCACTTTGTATTTATCATTGCCCTGCTGATATAAAATATATGCCTTCGGATCATTTTTGGTCAAATCCCCGGAGTAGACAAAATTGAGTGCCGTAAAAAGGAGAATCAAAATAGGCCATTTCTTCATAATTCACGCCTCTATCCATTATCGGAAATAAAAATAGTTATGTTAAGCGCAAATTGGAATTCTAGGGCTTAAGTGAGAAATACTTTCCTCTAGAAGCGGCCTCTTTTTTTCTAATCGGGATTTCCAGCCTGAAGCCCCAATTAACATACCGCTTTCTCTCAAATAAACCTGAAACGAATGATTCATCTGAAAGCGGATTTTTAAGCTTTCTTCTCCTAGAGAAATGTTCTGTCCATCTTTCAAGGCTTCCACATTCCTAGTATTGCCAGAAACCAGCTTGTAAAAACCCGGTACATAACGCTTTTCATGCTGCAAGACCGTATCTTCAATAAAAAGAATATCCTCAGGATGGGAAAAAAATCGCGCCTTTGCGTTTTGATACTGAATCACCGCATTTAATCCAATATTCTCAGGACGCGAATCCATATTGATGATAAAATCGATCTCTGAGAAAGATGTCCCGGCCTCTTTTAAAATCGCCTCTATTTCACTTTGATTCTCAATGGTGCCTGTATTAATCAATATTTTCTTTTCAAAAGAAAGGAGCGCGATGAAGGACGCTTTCCAGCTCACCTCACCATAGGACATAAACACCCGGTAAGGCAGATAAGCCCAATAGACATTACGGTTCAAACCAGTTCTCGCAAATTCCATAACTCGCCTCCTATGAGAAAAAAATTGCAAAGCAATTTTTTTCGGCAATTTTATAACCTCTTAAATAGCATGATCATCGCAATTCCGTGAAGCAGTTTACTGCGCAGGAATTGCACTCGATTTATTGTGCCATCTCAAAAATCGCAAAAAAAAGACCCGCAGGCTTAGGTGCCTGCGGGTCTTTTTTACTGTTTATACTTCTTAAAAAACAGTTTCCTTTACACGCAGGGACTTCCTTATTTTACTTACAACCACTAGCGCCATCTTAGATGAAAGAGAAGACATCGTCCTGCTTAGAAAATACATGGAAAAATTCTCCTTTTTATTTATCGGTTATATGGTAAATTGTATAACAAAAAATGTCAAGAAGTCGAATTCGGTTTTAAAATTTGTTGAGAAGAAAAAAGTTTTAGCTATTGTAAAAAAAGAGCCTCTATTTATAATATAAAGGTTAATTATTATAAAGGGGGCTATTATGTCTAACGAAAAACCGCTGTACACAATGGAAAAGGCGATGGAGTTCTTGAAGAAAGGCAATCAAAGAAGGCTCGCTAATATTGAAAAAAGTAAACAAAACCCCGAGACGGGTGATAAATACAAGGAATTCAGGCAAAGGTTAACAGAAGGGCAAAATCCTTTCGCTATATTGGTTTGCTGTTCGGATTCCCGTTTTCCTCCGGAGATTATTTTTCAAAACCGAGAGGGAGACCTTTTTGTTGTTCGTACCGCGGGGCATGTTGTCGGCAGTGACGCGGCGGGCAGTATTGAGTACGCTGTGGCGCATTTAAAATCGCCGCTCATTGTGGTGATGGGGCATGATAAATGCGGGGCGGTAACCGCGGCGGTCAATAAAGCGGAAGTTCATGGGCATATTTTTAATGTAATGGAAAGGATCTATCCGGCCGTAGAAATGAGCAAAAATGTGATTGGCGACAGCATCGCCGCCGCTGTCGATCAGCATATCACCAACACAGTGGAATATTTAAAGAACATGGAGCCCATCTGCAAAAAGTATTATCAGGAAGGCAAGATCAATATAGTTGGCGCGCGCTGTCTCATCGATACTTATCAGGTGCAATGGCTGATTTGAGTTAAAGTTTCTGCCTGGAGTAAAATTTAAAATCAATTCCTATCATTCTATAACAATAGGAACGAGAAAAAAATTTCTTGACAAAAAATTATTCTTTAACTATAATTAAGCATGTTAATTTTAGTTAAATATTATATTTTGAATCGACACCAATTCCGTTTGTAGAGACGCACGGCCGTGCGTCTCTACAAACGG
>JAGVOW010000090.1 GCA_020052515.1 Brevinematales bacterium
ACCGCTTCTGGTTTGCAGTTAGGCGCTATGTTAAGGGCGGAGTATTCTTTGATGGAATGGATGGGCGTTTACGCTCACGTCGGTATAGCTTCTTCTTCTTCTTCCGTTCTGACTTATACTGGCGCTGGAGTTACCAATGCTAACAGTCTGGCTACAGCTTTAGATGTCCCTATTTACGCTGGTATTTCTTTGATCCCGGCAAGCGCTTTTAACTTAAACCTGGGAATTGGCTATGTTGTTAGACTGAACAACGCGGCAAACGACTATACCGTTGCAGGAACCAACGTTACCACGACAGGCAGCACTCTTCAGGGCGTTTACAATTTCTTCAACGAACATTACTACCAGAAACCTTTTATTAAAGTTGAAGCAAAGGGTAAATTCGCTGGTGATTGGGAAGCTGGTTTAATGTTTGTTACCGCTCTCTGGGCTCCTCTTAACACAGCTGACAACAACCTGAGCGTAAATACCGCTAACAAGTTAGGCCACACTATCACAGGTCCTCTTTTTAGCTTCTCTTCTTTCCAGGGCACTGATCCGTTCGGCGATCAGAGATGTTATATCAAGTATTCAAAAGACGCTTTCGAAATGACCGGCGCTTTTGGTGCTAAAGACTCTTCTGATATTGCTGGCCAGCAGGTTGGCGGCGGTACAGGATTGTTCGGAATCTTCGGTTATGTTGACTTCGGCGTAAAGTTCTAACTTTAGACACATTATTTCTTAAATATACTGAAATGCCAAACGGCGGGGATTTTTCCCCGCCGTTTTTTTTGTGAAAAGGAACCACGAAATACACGAAAGGCGCGAAAAGATACAACCCCCTTGCCCCCTTTTTAAGGGGGAAATGAATCCCGCGTGATCCTGTGTCGAATCCTGCAATATCCTGATGAATTGGGGTTGGATTCAGAACTCCCGCTTGACAGGGCGTCTTTTTTGTTTTATATTATTAATAAGGAAGAAATTATGGAACAAAGCTCTCTAAAGAGAGAAAACATTCTAGAAAAACTAAAAAATTATAAGCAAGAATTTGAACGCAAGTATGGGATTAAAAAAATTGGTGTTTTTGGTTCTGTTGCCCGAAATGAAGCCAATGAGAATAGCGATATTGACATAGTTATAGAAATGAGTGAGCCGGATATGTTCTTTGCTGTACATATAAAAGAAATTCTTGAGATTGATTTTAAAAGGCCGGTTGATATTGTCCGATATAGGAGCATGATGAATAAATACTTAAAAAACCGAATCGACCGTGAGGCTTTGTATGTATGATGAGTCTCTACTGGAAGAAAAGCTGATCCAGATTCTGGATGCACTAAATCGGATTCATCGCCGTTTTTTTGGAATATCAAAACCAACCGATTTTTTGACAAATGATGATAATATAGACAAGCTCGATTCCATTGCAATGATGCTTATTGCAATAGGAGAGGCTTTTAAGAAAATCGACAAAGAAACAAATGGAAATCTTCTTGACAAATATCCTCAAATAGATTGGAAAGGCATCAAGGGAGTAAGAGATATACTATCTCATAATTATTTTGATATTGACGAGGAGGAGATTTTCAAAATTTGCGAAAATGATGTGCCTATTTTAATAGATATTGTAAAAGAAATGCTTGACGATATAAAAAGTAATAAAACAGTGATCTGATTAGAAACGGCGGGGAGAAATCCCCGCCGTTTTGTTTGTGAAAGGAAACCACGAAACACACTAAAGTCACGAAAACCATACCCACTCTTTCGTGTTTTTCGTGCTTTTTGTGGTTTCGGTTTTTAAGAGTAAATTTTGACAATATAATTGGCTGTTTTATAATAGTATGGTAAATTTTGCAGGAATTATATTTTCCATCAATCTTTAAGAGGAGAGGAATCTTATTATGTTGGTGTTGCATGGAGTTTATAATAATGGGAAGATTAAAATCGAGGAAAAGGATTTGCCAAAAATAAAAACGAAAGTTGAAATCCGGCTGCCTGATATTAAAAAAGATAGGGGTTTTCGTTCGATTTCAAGAATTCAAGTGGATTTAAGTCATTTTCATTTTGATCGGGATGAAGCCAATGCCCGATAAATGTTTTATTGATACCAATGTTTTGATTTACATCTATTCCACTGATAAAATTCAACAGGAAAAAGCTTTGCTATTGATTTATGGCGTAAAAGAACCTGTTATCAGTCAGCAAGTTATTATAGAATTCTGTAATGTAATGACAAAGAAGCTGAAAGTAAAGAAAGAAGACATCACCTTTGCTCTGCAAGATTTCCAGGAAAATCTCGCTATAGTTCCATTGGAACATAATATGATCCAGAAAGGGCTTGAAATTCAAGAAAAGTATCAATATTCTTATTACGATAGTCTGATTATCGCCGCCGCGCTTCTAACCGATTGTAAAATTCTCTATACAGAAGATATGCAGAATGGACAAATCATCGAAAAAAAACTGAGAATTACGAATCCTTTTTTATGACTTTTGTGTGATTGGTGAGTCCGGTTACCCTGAGCGAAAGACAGCCCACGAAAGGCGCGAAGAGACAACCCCCTTGCCCCCTTTTTTAAGGGGGATTGCCGAATCATCGAGGTTGCAACAACCTGATGGATTCAGAATCCCCGCTTGACAGGGGGGCTTTTTTACTTTATATTTATATCAATCATTATTGGAGGTTTAATTATATGACAACCTTAACCATACAAATTGATGATTCACTGGTGAAGGAAGCGGGAGAAGACACTTTACAAGATTATCTCAAAGAGCAATTAGATGTTTACAAATTAAGGATTCTTGGCGGAAAACTCAAAAAAGCCGTTCAGAAGTCCGGCATCGATCTTGAAAAGGAACTGGACAAGGCAAAAGAAAAAGCATGGAGGACCTACAAAGAAGAAAATCTTAAGGAATTCTTTAAATGAATGAATATGTGCTGGATGTAAACATTCTTTTCAGCGCTATCATTAGCGGAAAAGATATTTATTGGCAGATAGTAACAAAAGACGTTTTTTACTTACCGGATTTTGCTTTAACCGAACTTCAAATTTATGAAAATTTACTTCTTGAAAAGACAAAATTTGATAGAGACGAGCTGAAAGAGTATACCATCCGGCTTTTTAAAAAGATGGTTGTTGTGCCGAGAATAGTTATTTCCGACAATAACCTATTAAAAGTTATCAGTTTGTGCGGGGATATTGATGAGAAGGATATAATGTATATTGCTCTCGCCTTGGAATTGAACGTCCCTCTTATAACTAGAGATAAAGAGCTATACGCTGGTTTAAAAGCAAAAGGTTTTGAGAATGTGATTCTTTTTGATGATTTTTTTCAGGACAATGAAAAGTAAATAGACCGAAATGCCAAACGGCGGGGATTTTTCCCCGCCGTTTTTTAGGAATTATCTATTCCACATATTCATAGCAGCCTATATCAACGATTCCCCCCATAATTCTCCTTTTACCCGCCAGGTCTTTTGCCCCCGTCATCCAGGATTGGTTTATTCCTGTATTCCGGCAGGGAGAATTGGAACGCAGCCTGAAATTGTTTGTAAAAAGCGGATCGGATGTCCAGGAAGAAACAAGAGTTCCGCCATAACAATTGTTGTTTGTTCCGCTTCCATTATTATTGTAAACAATGGAATTAGATAGGTCGCAATTGTAAATCCCACCGCCCGGCATTAAAGTGTAAGGGTTTCTACAGGAGTTGCTGACTACCGTACAGTTAATCAGCGCGCTTTCCTGTGCCCCTCCACCTCCGCCTTCAGAATTCCCATAGGTCTGATTGTTTAATACCAGACAATTGTACAGAGTTGACTTGAAAGCCCCTCCCGCTTTCAATTTGGAGAAATTGTTCACCAGGATAGAATTATAAATCGAGCATTGGGATGCGCCGCCGCCGGCATTAAACGTATCCCAGTCATAGCAGGCTGAATTATTTGAAAGCACGCTGTTGTATATAGTACAATTATAAGCGCCGGCTCCATAAACTGCCGTATTATTGTAGATTTTACAATTGGAAACAATGCCCCCGCAAATCCCGCCCCCCATAAAGCTGAAATTATTAATCACGGAACAATTGTAAAGCTCCGAATTAAGGGCACCGGCGCCTCTCGCGGAAAGCTGGCCATCGGAATTGTTGGCAATAATACAGGATTTGCAGATACAATTATTCACTCCGGCGCCCGCTTCGTTGTGCGATATGGAAGTATTGTTCGAAATAACGCACTGATACAAATAGCTGTCGGAAGCGCCGCCGCCGTTCATTTCGCTGCCGCCGTCGCCGCCTACACTATTTCCAACAATCTGAGTAAAATAAACTTTCGCGCCATAAACACCGCCGCCTTTCCCTCCAACGTACCAACCATAGTAGGGCGTGCTGTGGTACTCTCGTCTGGAAACATTATTGGAAATAGTACAATTGGATACGATTCCGCCATAAACACCGCCGCCTACATCAGCAATAAAGCCGTTCTGAATGGTTAGCCCGGCAATCACAGCGTTGGAAACCAATGTAAAACAACGGTTTGAATTATTTCCGTCTACAAATGTTTTGTCCCGGCCGTTCAGGCTTCTGACAACAATTTTGTTGCTGACTTCAATGGGCTGAGTAATCAAATATGTCCCGTCATTAATAATCACCTGCCCGTTATTCACAACCGCGTTTACCGCCGATTGGATGTTTCTGGCGGCTTTTTTCCAGGAATTATAAGGGTAGGTATCCGAACCAGTTTTTGACACATAAGCAACCCGCCCCGCGATCGCTTCCATAGAAACATCTGCCTCGTTTGTTTCACCTGGCTGGTCTAGTTGTGACAATGAACAGCCAGAAAGAAAACCAATGACCACTAAAACCCACGTTAAAACTCTTTTTCCATGCATTTCAAACCTCCTACGAAAAATTGACGGAATTGCTTTCGATTATCATACTACCTTCTTACGATCAATACTTAAACGTTTAAGATATATTATTATAAAAATAATTTTTATTTTGTCAAGACTTTTTTTAAATCTTTAAAAATTAAAAAGAAAGGCTTCTCTTTTTTTCTTCCCATTCCTCTGCTGTCGTTGGCCAGTCTTTTTTTAACAAACGGGAAAGAGCGCGGTCGGCTAAAAGCTTACCATCTGTTTGACAAAGAGGGCAATAATCTGTCTCGTTTGAAGCGTATTGGATTCGCTGGATTGTAGTGCCGCAGACAGGACAAGGTTTCCCAAACTGGCCATGCACAGCCATTTCCTCCCGAAAAGCCGTAACATGCTCAGGAAAGCCATTTTCGGCTTCTTTTCTCAGACGTGCTGTCCATTCGGCCAGAACTTCTTTAGTTGATTCAAAAAGTTTTTTTATGCCGAAATCGTCTATGTTTTTTGTCAGAAGTATAGGCGAAAGTTTTGCCCGATGAAGAATTTCGTCAGAATAGGTATTGCCGATACCGCTGAAAAGGCTTGAGTCGGTGAGAGCGCGCTTTAAAGTATGGTTTTCCATGGTCAACCGCGCCTTAAACTCTTCTAAAGAAGAATCAAAAACTTCTAACCCTCCCGGGTCAAGCGCTTCCTTTTTTTCTTTACCCCAGATTAAATGAAGCGAAGCGCGTTTCTGGGTGCCTGTTTCAGTCAAAATCAAAGCTCCATTTGAAAAATCAAAGGCGGCCAGGCCGTTTGAACGAGGAATGGCTGCCCCTTTAATTCTCCAATGAAGCCTTCCGGCGATCATCAAATGAAAAATAAGATAATATTCTTCCGGAAACTCAAAAACAATCCGCTTTCCCATACGCTGTACACTCTTCACTTCTTTGCCATAAATTGAAAACAACGGCGGCTGAGCAGTCCTGAGTAGAAAAAATGATTCCACACGAATGCCTTCTATAGGCTTGCCTTTCACCAATTCGTTCAATTTTTCTACGTAAACCGTAATATCTGGAAGTTCCGGCATAATCACACCCTTCCCTTTATTTTATAATAAATATAAAAATCAAGCAATAGTTTTTAATTGCCTATAATCTAAAAAGCTATAGACAAAAGATAATTTTTAGTTTAAAATGAAGGCTCTATAAAGAAAACGGAGGTTTTATGCCCCGTCTGGATTACAATTCAGATAAGGAACAGGAAAGCTTTAAGATCATTCTGGTAGATGATGAAAAAGATTTTGTCGACTCGATTTCGAATATATTTCAGCATTCTGGGTACGATTCCATTGCCGTTACAGACCCATTTGAAGCGCTGGAAAAAATTCGAAAGGGACACTACGATATTTTAGTTCTGGATTACTTGATGCATGGCATGCGCGGCGATGAAATGGTTGCACGAATACGCCAATTTAACCAGGAACTTTATATTCTCTTTCTGACCGGCCAGAAAGAGCTGGTTCCGCCTCTGCAGACGATACGCACTCTGGACATCCAGGGATACTGTGAAAAAAGCTCAAATTTCGATCAAATCATACTTCTGGTGGAATCGGCCGTCAAGTCGATCCGTCAGATGCGGATGATTCAAAGATTCCGGGATGGCCTTTACGCGATTATTGAAGCCGCTCCTCGTGTCTATCAACTTCAAGCCCCTGAAAACACTTTAGATTTAATATTCTCCGAGATTCTTGACTTTTTGAAAGCAAGAAAAAACGATAACGCCTTTGTCTGGATAGACTATGAAGCTTACGAAACAAATATCAGTCTTTTTAAAGGATCCGGAATTTTTGATTTTGACAAAGAGAAAATTTTTTCCCGGCTTCAACCTGAATTGATTGAAAAAATCAACACGGTCAAGAAAACAAAAAAGCCCTGCTACTCAAAGAATTTTGCCCTGATCCCATTAGTTATTGGTTTCTCGAAGCCAATCGGTATTATCTACGCTGAAGGAAACAATTTAAAAGACCAGTCCGAACTGCTGGGAATTTACGCTAACGAAGCCGCCCTTGCTATTAACAACTCTTACCTGCATTCTTTGTTAAACACAAAAAATGAACTACTCGGCTCGGCTCTGGAAAAAATAGAAGTAGCTAAGAAGAATCTGGAGAAGGATGTAGAAAAAGCCACCAAGGAACTTCGGCAGAAAGACTCTATGATGCTCATCCAATCCCGTTATGCCCAGATGGGAGAAATGCTTGGCAATATTGCCCACCAATGGAGACAGCCGCTGAATGCCGTTGGATTATTAGTCCAGAACATTCAAGATCACTATAAATTTAATAAATTAGACGCGAAATATCTGGAAGAGACTGTGAAAAAAACTATGGAAGTCATTCTTTACATGTCCCAGACTATTGATGACTTCCGAAACTTTTTCAAGCCCGATAAGGAAAAATCTGAATTTCTTGTTAAGGATTCTATAAATAAAGCGCTGGGCATTATCGGCACCAATCTCAAGAACAATTTTATTGAAGTGGAAACAGACATTGAAAAAACAATGAAAATTGTTGGTTACCCAAATGAATACAACCAGGTCCTGCTCAATATTTTAAGCAATTCAAAAGATGCTTTTTTGGAAAGAAAAGTCCAGAAGCCGCTCATTAAAATCCGCCTATTTGAAGAAAATAAAAAATCCGTAGTTATTATTTCAGATAACGCGGGAGGAATCGACCCGGTCATTATGCATAAAATATTTGACCCCTATTTCACCAGCAAGCAAACCGGTACGGGCATAGGACTTTATATGTCGAAGAATATTATTGAAAAAAGCATGGACGGGAAGTTGTCAGCAGAAAATATCGATAATGGAGCTTTATTTAAAATAGAAGTCTAATGTTGATTCGCAATCAGGAGACAAAATCGATATGAAAAAACAAAAGTATCAATGTCAGGAATGCGGCAAGGAAAAGGAGGAAATGAATGGAAAAAATCCCTCCTGTTGTGGTAAACCGATGAAACAAATGAAAGTGGATGTCTGTATTACAGCCCCTTCCGCGGAGCATGCCAGACCCTTTAACGATGACGAGCCATGCGACGATTCCAGAAGCGGAAAGAGGGTGTAAAATAGCAACAATATAGGCGGCAATAATTATTGCCGCCTATATGTTTCTGAACGAATTACTTCTTTAAAAGGGCCATTATTTCGGCGGATTTTCCTGCGCTTCCCAAAACGTTTTTGTTCTTCGCGATGTACAAATTTTTCAGCGCGTCTCTCGCGGGCCCTAGATACTTTCTTGGATCAAATTCTTCGGGCTTGGCCGCAAAAACCTCGCGGATCTTCGCTGTCATCACAAGCCTTCCATCAGAATCGATATTGATTTTGCAGACTGCTGACTTTGCGGCTTCCCTCAACTGATTTTCCGGAATGCCAACAGAATCTTTCAATTTTCCACCGTATTTATTGATCATTTCTACAGCGTCTTGAGGAACAGAAGAAGAACCATGCAGAACAATCGGAAAACCAGGAAGCTTCTTCTCGATTTCATGAAGAATATCCAGCCGGATTTCAACTTTTTGCCCCGGTTTGAACTTATAAGCTCCATGTGAAGTTCCAATAGCAATAGCTAAGGAATCTACACCTGTTTTGGCCACAAAATCCTGAACTTCCTCGGGCTGAGTGTAAGTGTGGTGTTCCGCTTTCACATCATCTTCCACTCCCGCGAGAATTCCAAGCTCCCCCTCCACTGTCACATCGTATTTATGAGCGTATTCCACTACTTTTCGTGTCAACTCGACATTCTGCTCATAAGGGTGGTGCGAACCATCAATCATGACCGAAGAAAAACCCGACTCAATACAGGACACACATGTCTCGTAACTATCTCCATGGTCCAGGTGCATCGTAATAGGGATTTCACCCAGGCCCTTTTCCTTCGCCATCCGCTTCATCATTTCGATCACACCCTGGCCCATATAGCGAAGCAAGGTTTGATCAGCGTAATCTCTCGCTCCTTTTGAAACCTGTAAAATAACCGGCGACTGGCTCTCCAAACATCCTGTAACAATAGCCTGCAATTGCTCCATGTTGTTGAAATTGTAAGCCGGTACGGCAAAACCGCCCTTAACGGCCGCGCTAAACATTGCTTTGGTATTCACAAAGCCTAAATCTCTGTAACTAACTGCCATAAAATCGCTCCTTTATAAAAAAATTCAAATATCCAAAAGCCATTTGGCGTTTTTAAAAAAAATAAAGTCTTCTATATTTTTTCCCAGATCAAGAGACCTAATTTTATTTTCCAAATCTTTCTGCCGCTGCCATGGAAAGTCACTTCCAAATAGAACCTGATTAGGCCCATGTCCCAGAATAATCTCCTTCATCTGCCAATTTTCCATTTCCAGAGAAAATGCTGTGTCAAAATAAACACTCGGCAGCCCTACCAGATATTGTTCCACATCATCCCACATCCGGTAGCCGCCCATATGCCCCAACACTATTTTTAAGCCCTTGATCTTAGAAACCTGCGCAAATCTCTCTGGGCTGGCATGCAAGGTCTCAAAACCGATATCCTTCCCGCTATGAAATAAAATAATCAGACCAGAATCCCTGCAAGCCTCATATATTTCGGCCATTTTTGGGTCATCTGGATAAAAGCTCTGGTGTTCTGGATGCAGCTTGATTCCTTTGAGCCCGGAATTCGTTATAAACTCAATTTCTTCGCGGACTTTTCCAACTTTTGAAAAATCAGGATGCAGCGCTCCAAAAGAAAAAATTTTTTTGTTCACACGGTTAAAGTCAATCATCTGCCTATTGATCGAAACCACCTGTTCTGCCCTGGTCGCCACCGGCTGATTAAGCGAAAGCTCTACTCCATCTTCCTCCATAAACTGAAGAAGCGAGGCGTCTGTCCCATCGCCAAAAGGTTTTATCTTTCCTATTTCACTTAAAGTTTTTATCGCCTGAGAAGCAATGTTTTT
The DNA here is from genome assembly GCA_020052515.1 of Brevinematales bacterium. Lineage (GTDB taxonomy): Bacteria > Spirochaetota > Brevinematia > Brevinematales > JAOACQ01 > JAGVOW01. The sequence goes on from JAGVOW010000090.1 coordinate 9,794, forward strand.
CGGGAAAAAATGCGTATGAAAATCAACGATCACTTTTTACCTCTTATCTTCTTTTCTGAGATAAATTCGAGGCACTCTTTTAGAGATGTCGCAGGTTATTTCATAGGGAATTTTTTTACAAACTTTACCAAATTCCTCCATCGTAATCTTTTGGCCCCCTAATATAATTACCTCATCTCCAATCTGGACTCCTCTTGAATTTTCACCCAGAGAAACCATCATATAGTCCATACACACCCGGCCAACTACCGGATAATAAGCGTCTTTAATAAAAACTCTGCCTTTGTTTGAGTAAAGCGTCGGGATTCCATCAGCGTAGCCAATCGGCAGAACAGCTATATGTTCTACATCCCTGAGAATGGTATAAGAACGAAGGTAACTGACTGTTTGTCCCTTCTTCATCCGATTGATCGCCAAAACTTTCGTTTTCAAAGTAAGAGAAGGGGAAAGAGCTGCTTGAGCGTAGCCGTAAATTCCCAGGCCTGGCCTCACCATATTAAAAGGAGATTTTAATGAAGAAGGCAAATGGAATATTGCCGCGCTATTGGCCATATGAAAATAACGCACTTTAATTTCAAGTTTTTTAAGCTCTTGAGACAGCTTAATAAGCTCCTTAATTTGAAACTCAGAAAATTCTTTGTCGGCATCCGCTGACGGAAAGTGCGCGTAAACCCCATCGATAATAATGCCCTCCATCCGGGCAATTTGTTCCACTTCCAGAAGCGCGTTTTCAAGCGGTATACCTAAACGCCCCATACCGGCATCAATCTCAATGTGGACTTTTGGATAAACCCCCCGGTAACGATAAGCTTCTGAAAGTTCTCTCGCGTAATCCGCGCTGATCACTGTCGCATAAATATTAAATTCTATCAGTTTCCCGAATTCGCTTGATTCTACGGGCCCTAATAACAAAATCGGTGAAGATATTCCAGAGGTCCTTAGTTCCATAGCTTCGTCAATGTTGGAAACCGCCAGATACTCCACTCCCAGTTTCAAGAGTTCCTGCGATACAACCGCGGCGCCATGGCCATACGCATCGGCCTTTACTACCCCCATAATCTGGACATCCTCCGCGCATTCCCTTTTAATCGCCAAAATATTTTTTCTCATCGCATCCATGTCAACTTCCGCCCATGTCGGCCGATGAGACTTGTAAAGATACATAATCTTTTTCTCCTGCTCGTAAATCTGCCGCCCTATTTTAAATCCCCCTAGCCCCCTTTAAAAAGGGGGAATTTATATTACTTTTCTGCAATTCACAATTGTTTTTTTATCTCCTCTATCAAACTATTCCTGAATTCTTCCCTGCCAAGTTTCTGAGTCTTACAGCCAGCCGCCTTGATATGGCCTCCGCCGCCAAAGGCCGAAGCAACTAAAGCCACATCGACATGGTATTTACTTCTGAGGCTCGCCGTAAATAAACCGGGCTGCTTTTCCTTTATCATCAGATAAACCGACACGGTATCCAGCATACCAACATACTCTATCATTCCATCCGTTTCCTGCTCAATTCCGTCATTAAAATCCTCGAAATTCAAGTAAGAGACAGCAATCTTGTCATTTTCAAAAAGACCTATCCGAGACAGTATCAAAGCTAAAAGCCGTATGTAATCAAGAGTTTTATTCTGATAAAGAGAGATGTTAAATTCAGCGGGGACAACGCCCTTTGATAAAAGATCAGCCGCGATCAAATGTACTTCCTGATGCATAGAATCATAGCGGAAAGAACCCGTATCGCTTAGTATCGAGACATAAAGCTCTACAGCCATATCATAAGTAATATCTATTTTATTCACTCTAAAAAAATAATAAAGAATTTCCCCAATACTGGAGGCTTTTTCCAGCACCAGATTAAAACTACCAAAAAGCTTGTTCCCTTTATGGTGGTCAATATTCACTATCGTGTGATAGGGCCGAATAAAATCTTTTATTTCGCCGATTCTATCAATATCACCAGAATCTACAATAATCACCAGATCATAATCCTCAGGAACAATGGGATTTTTTTTAATATTTTGAACCCAGCTCACATTCGGCAGAAACTGAAACTGCTTCGGCAATTCCTCGCATAAAGCAATCGTGAATTTTTTACCATAAGATTTCAAAAACTCACCCAGAGCCAGCTGGCTGGCAATATTGTCTCCGTCTGGATTGATATGCCCGGCAATAAGTAAGGATTTTGATTTTTTAATCAGCCGATAAAGTTTCGAAAGATCTTTCTCAAGCCGGGGGTAATTCATCGCTTTCATCAATTTTTTCATCTTTCACTATATCCTTGAGCTTAAAATACATTTCCACGCTTTCCTCTATGGCATGCGATTGTACAAAATGAATGCGCGGCGCCCATTTCAGGCGCAAGCTCTTGCTGGCTATGGAACTGACAAAACCAGCCGCGCTATTTAAAGCTTCTAAGGATTTTAAATTCTCAAGCTCATTTCCCCCAAAAATACTTACCGCGACTTTCGCATTTCTCATATCATGGCTCATAGAAACATTTAAAACAGAAATCATTGAAGTAATTCTGGGGTCTTTTACTTCACGGCAAATCACCTCGCTAATTTCTTTCATCAAAGTCTTGTTAATCCTCTCCAACCTTCTATTAGCCGGCATTTAGGCCACCTTTTTTATCTCTGAAGTAAAGCATTCAATAACATCCCCTTTCTTAAAGTTTTCATAATTCACGAATGAAACACCAAACTCAAAGCCCACCTGTACTTCACTCGCATCTTCCTGAAAGCGCTTCAGTGCGCTGACTTTTCCTTCCCATACTTGAACGCCTTCTCTGAAAATACGAACCTTCTCCGCTTTACGGATATAACCATCTGTCACCATACAGCCGGCTATTTTACCGATGTCTTTAATCTTGAATAATTCCTTGATTTCCGCTGTGCCTATCACATGCTCTATCACTTCTGGCTTATGCATTCCTTTGACCAGGCCTTCCACATAATCCAGAAGCTCATAAATAATATTAAAGCGCTTGATCGTAATTCCTTCCGATTCCGCTTTTTCTTTTGCTATGGAATCCACCCTCACGCGGAAAGCCAGGATCCCCACTCCTATTTCCTCGGTATTAGCGGTAGCGGTAGCCAGCATCACATCGCTTTCTAGAACAGATCCTACACCCGCATGAATAACCGTTACTTTAATGTCCGCCTGACTGATCTTGGAAAGAGAAGTCTTGATAGCCTCTACAGAACCCTGCACATCCCCTTTAATAATGACCTTCAGCTCCGTAACGCTTCCCGCCGTAATCGCTTCCATCGCATTCTGTATTTGTATCTTCTTGATGTTTCTATGTTCTTCAATCTTTTTAAGATGAAGCCTTTTCTCGCTGATTTGTTTTGCTATTTCCTCATTTTCCACTATATAAAACCTATCTCCAGCATTGGGCATATCATCAAAACCCATAATTTCCACCGGATAAGAAGGAAGCGCCAGAGCAATTTTCTTTCCATTCTCATCAAACATTCCTCTGACCTTGCCCTTCGCGGTACCAACCACAAAATTGTCACCTACTTTAACACTGCCATTTTTGACAATAACAGTAGCAACCGCTCCCCTGCCGATATCCATTTTAGATTCCACTACGTAGCCAATACCCTTTTTATTAGGGTTTGCCTTTAATTCTATTACTTCAGCCTGCAGAAGAATAGCATCCAGAAGCTCTTGTATTCCGGTTTTTTTCAAAGCTGAAACAGGGACAAAAATAGACTGCCCTCCCCAATCTTCACTTAAAATACTGTGCTCCGCCAGCTGCTGCTTTACTCTTTCAATATTAGCATCCGGAAGATCCACTTTATTCACAGCCACAATGATAGGCACCTTAGCCGCCTGAGCGTGATGGAGCGCTTCTACAGTCTGAGGCATCACACCATCTACCGCTGAAACTACCAGAATAACAATGTCAGTCACATTAGCTCCCCGCGCCCGCATAGCGGTAAAAGCCTCATGGCCCGGTGTGTCCACAAAAGCAATTTCGCCCTTTTTGGTCTTGACGCGGTAAGCGCCAATGTGCTGAGTGATGCCTCCTGATTCATGTTCAGCCACATTAGAATCCCGGATAGCGTCTAGAAGTTTGGTTTTACCATGGTCCACATGCCCCATTATAGTCACTATCGGAAATCTTGGAGATAAATCCTTTTCCAGATCCTCTTCTTCTTTTATCTCCACTTCCTCTTTTAAGTTCCTTACTTTTATTTTACAGTTAAATTCCGAAGCGACAATAGTAGCTGTATCCGAGTCAATATTATCGTTAATGGTCGCTGAAACACCCAGATCAATCAATCTTTGAATGATCTCCCCGGCTTTCAAATTCATCTTTTTAGCGAGGTCCGCGATCGTGATGACATCTCCGATCTCTATCTCAGTCGGAATAGCCGCCTCGCCTTTCTTTGACTTCTTGCGAATGGAATCTTCCATTTTGGAGAGAAGAATCTCTTCTTCTTTGCTTTTTGTTTTTTCTTTGTCAAAACTGCCTTTTGATTTCGCGGTAAAAGGCGTCCAGAATTTTGCCCTTCGGCTGGTATCTTTTTCAGCTAACGGTTCCGGCTTCGCGGCCCGGAAATCTGACCTCCCTCTAAAGCCTGCTCCGCCCGGTGATTTATCTCTAGGAATAAAAGTCCGCTTCTGTCCCGGAGCGCCGCCCGGCCCAGGCCTTTGAAAATTTCCTCTCGGGCCTCCACCCTCACCCGGCCTTCCCGTTCCCGGAGCTCTGTTGAAATCAGGCCTTCTGGACCTGTCAAATGGGGCCTGCCGGGGAGGAAATCTATTATCCGTTCTTTCTTCAAATCTCCTGGGTTGGTTAAACGGAGGTTTTTGAACCGGTGTTTCACTTTTTGGGTTTTCTTTAATAGGAGCAATCTTTAGATCCGGAGATTTCTTTAATTCTTCTTCCGTCTTCCCGGAAGAAGGCTTTTCAGAAGAGGAAACCTTCAGCTTAATTTTCTTTTTAATAATTTTCTTCGCTGTTAAATCTTCAGCCATAGCAAACCTCCTTTTCTACTCAGTTTCTTCCTCTATCTCTACATTGTCCTCAATTACTTTCCAGATAGCCATCGCTTCGTCGATTGTAATATCGCATTTCCTCGCCAGATCTTCTATAGAATACTCAATAATCTCCGCTACATCCTCAAATCCGGCTCTTTCTAAAGTCGAGAGCTGCTCTTTGCTGAAAGGAATGAGCGAAACTGGTATCTGCTCATCTTCAATAAACTCCACTTCATCTTCGCCTGATATACCCAGAATATGATCTACCTCTTTTTGCTTTTCCGCAATTTTAATCTCATAATCAGAATAAGGAACAAAGCGAATATTCCACCCTGTTATTCTTTCCAGCATCCGCTGGTGCACTCCCTTTTTCCCGATCAGAGGCGCGACAAATTCGTTTGGAACAACCACATACGCTTCCTTCTTATCCGTAGCCAGGTCCATATTAAATACTTCCGCTATCCTGTTCTTCAATACACGGCTGGCATTAATAGCGTTCTTAATAAGGATACGCGGGTCTTCGTTGAAACGGATGATCTCTATTCTTTCCGAACCCAACTCCGCCCGGATAGGTTTAATTCTGGACCCCTGCTTTCCAATCGTCACACTCACCGGGTCAATAGAATCATTATTAGAATGAATCACCACCTTAGTCACTTCTCCCGCTTTTCTGGCAATAGCCTTGATAACAAAAGTGCCATCCGCCATTTCCGGGATATTTGTCCTCAGAAGTTCTCTCACTAACTCTTCGCACGTTCTGGAAAGAATCAGCTGAGATTCCTCTTTTTTCGAAACCTGGCTCACCTCCAGCAAAATAGCTTTTAAAAAATCGCCTCTTTCAAAATTCTCATCTGGAATAGTCTCAATAAAAGGCAAAAAAGCCTCTGTTTCTTTGGGCTCAAGAGAGACATAATAACCGCTGTATCTGCCTTCTGCTTTAGATTTTATCTTACCTACAACTATTTCTCCCACTTTATTCTTGAATTCATTGTAGATTAAATCTTTCTGTATTTCACTTATCCGCTGTTTCAAAATCTGCTTGACAATTTGAGCAATCTGCCGGCCAAATTCGCTGACATCTATAGGAATCTTGACCGTATCGCCTAAAGATAAATTTTTCTTCCTGGAATATTGCCTTGCATCCTCCAATGATATATCCGTCACCGGGTTTTCCACAGGATCTTTAATTTCTTTAATCTGATTAAGGGAAAGCTTCTTCTCAAAATCTATCTCTAAATTTTCATATTCCTTTCCTTCTTTTTTCTTATAGACACTCAGCAATGCCTCTTTAAGAATTTGCTGTGCCAATTCTTTTGAAATTTTGTTTTCCCTGGCAAATTCGGAAATATAATCCATAATAGCCATTTGATAAGCCTCCGATTATAGGTATTTTTTTATATCAAAATAAAGTTTCGCGCCCGAAACATCCTTCCAGTCAATTTCAAAAATTTTGTTTCCAGAAGATACCTTTAATATTTGGCCTTCCGCTCCTGCAGGTTTTCCAATCAACACGTTTTCGGCCAATCCATAAACTTTCTCATTCTTCAAAACAAAACGAACTTCTTTGCCTTGAAACAACAGCACTTCTTCCAGGGAAGACAATTTTCTATCCGCTCCTGGCGATTCTACTACCAGATCGTATTTTTCTGAAAAATTCGGGAAATCTAGCTCCAGTCTCCTGAGAACTACATTGGACACAGAAGTACAATCTTCCATTTTAATATTCCCTTCCGGTTTGGCTATCACCAGTCGGAGAATAGCGCTGCCTTTGCCTTTCAACAACCGCGCTTCCAGGCATAAAAAACCTAAAGTTTTACATGTTTCTCTGGCAATCTGGAGAAATTTTTCTTTCATATTAAACCTAAAAACTTAACAAAAAAGGAGCCGGTTTAGCCGACTCCTTCATCACCATCTCATTCATTCCAGCATGATTTTAAACACTAGGAAAAAATAAGTCAATTTATCTCTTATTCCCGGATCTGGCCGCTTCCGTAAACCACCCATTTTTCTGTCGTCAAGCCTTCCAGCCCCATCGGCCCCCTGACATGAAGCTTCTGCGTAGAAATACCTATTTCAGCGCCCAATCCAAATTCCCCTCCATCGGTAAAGCGCGTAGACGCATTCGCGTAAACAGCCGCGCTGTCTACCCGTTCCAGAAAAAACTGGATGCCCTGGTAGTTCTCGCTGACAATCGCGTCGGAATGATGCGAACCATAATGATTAATATGCCGCACCGCCTCTTCAGTATTATCCACCAAACGCACGGAAATTTTATAATCCAGGTATTCCGCAAACCAGTCTTCTTCAGAAGCTGCTGTAAGGCCAGGAAAATCTTTCCTGATTAAATCATCTGCCACTACTTCGACCTTGTTTTGCAACAAAAGATGAATCAATTCTTTTATAAAAGGATAATTTTTATGAATAAGCAAAGTCTCCGCGGCATTACACACTGAGGGACGCTGGCATTTTGAATTGATAACAATATTTTCCGCTTTTTTTTGATCCGCTGATTCATCCACAAAAACATGGCAAACACCCTTGTCATGCTTAATCACTGGAATAGTGGACTTTTCAGAAACCAGCCGGATTAAAGACTCTCCGCCCCTCGGAATAACAACGTCGATAAACTGGTTTTGCTTCAGCAGTTCATTCACCACTTCATGCCCGGTTTGTTCTATCATCTGAACCGTGTCTTCCGGAAAACCGCCTTCCTTCAAACTCTGCCGGACAACTTTGGCTAAAGCTAGATTTGAATGGAGAGATTCTTTTCCCCCGCGAAGAATAACGGCATTGCCGGACTTTATGCAAAGCACCGCCGCGTCTATTGTCACATTTGGCCGGGATTCAAAAATCATAGCGACAACGCCCAGAGGCACTCTGATTCTCTCGATTTTCAACCCATTCGGGCTTCTGGAGATATAGTTCCCCCTTCCCACAGGGTCCGGCAGAGCCATTACTTCCTTTACAGCTTCCGCCATAGATTCTATTCTCTTGCTGTTCAAAACCAGCCTGTCCAGGAAAGCTTTATTTTTACCGATTGACTCCGCGTAAGCCAGGTCTTTTTTATTCTCTTCAGTAATAAAATCCGTACTCCGCAAGAGGTTTTCCACAATCCTGCCAAGCACATAGTTTTTTTCTTTTGCGCTCTTTGTCCCCGCTTCCCCGGAAACTAATTTTGCCCGTTTCGCGATATTTTCACTATAAACTGCCGGATTTAATCCCACTAAAAACTCCCTTTTTAAAAACTAAGAAGATTTCATCACATATTTCTTTCTAATTTTTTTATATTCCTCTACTTTATCCGGAGAATAAATAGAATATCGATCTTTGCCTAAATACTTCGCTTCATAAAGCGCGTTGTCCGCCTGCATCTGCAGTTCGGAAAAACACCCTTCTATTTCCTTCTCATTTATAGCCTTGCATCCTGAAAAAGCGTATACCATTTGCGCTAAGCCAGCGCTGACGGTCACTCGAAGCTCATTTCCATGATAAGGCAAAGCCGCTTCCCGAATTTTTTCCATAATTTTTTCTAAATAAACTTCAGCACCGCTTATTTCAGTCGAAGGTAAAATCACGTCAAATTCCTCTCCTCCAAAACGGATCACATAATCCGTCGGCCTGGAGTTGTCCCGAATTATTTTCGCCACCAGAATCAAGATCATGTCACCCGTTTCATGGCCGTATTCATTGTTAAAAACAGAAAAATCATCAATATCAAAACGGATAAAAGAGACGCTATAATCCTTTGTTTTTGGCCCGTGATAAAACCGCGAAGCCGTTTTAATAATATTGGTTAAATAATCCCGCTTAAATTTCAGAAGGTTTGTCTTTTCATCTATGTTCACTTTTTCTTCTAAAAGTTTGTACTTATCCAGAAGGGCAAAATAATCCAGCTCCGATTCATGCAGATAATCGATCACATCATCGTTAACGGCGTCTTTTTCCAGAAGGTAAGTCATCACTTTGATATTACGCACCTGAAAACTGTTCAGTTCTCTTTCTTTTTTATTCATACTTATTCCTCGAAACATTTATTAATATTATCTCAGAAATTACTACTATTTTATAGCAGGGCTAAAAATAAGTAAATGTTTTTTTGTTTAAATGATTTCCTTTTCAGATTTTAATATTTCATATCTTTTTTGGAGCAACCTGAGCTTATAAAAATTTTCCGGGTTGTATTTAACTGGACTGGAAAGAATTGTAATCAAGCGGATCTGGGATTCAAGTTCGAGGTCTCTTACGCTTTTTCCATAATAAAAATAAGAAGCCCTTTCAATACCAAAAATTCCCCTGCCCCATTCAGCGGAATTTAAGTAAAGTTCTAATATCCGCTCTTTTTTTAAAAACAAATCCATTTCCAGGGCAATCAAAGCCTCTAAATATTTCCTGAGGAAATTTTTTTGAGGGGTCAAAAAAAGGGTCCTGGCCAGCTGCTGGGTAATAGTGCTGCCCCCGTAAACAGGCCGATGGTATCTTTTATTTAACTCTATTGATTCCTTGATAGCCTCCGGATCAACCCCTTTGTGCTGATAAAAAGTAGAATCCTCTATTTCTATCACCATATTTTTGACCTCGGCCGGAATTTTTCTTAAGGATATAAATTTTACCGGTTTTACCTGGTGGTGATAAAATACTTTACGGTACAC
>JAGVOW010000045.1 GCA_020052515.1 Brevinematales bacterium
AAAATATGAAAGAAATAATTAAAAACGAAAATAAGGGTGAGATTGTAATTTATGAGACCTCCCGAAAGGAGGTTAAGTTAGATGTGCAGTTAGAGGATGAAACTGTCTGGCTTACACAAAAACAGATGGCAGAACTTTTTGATAAGGGTATCCCGACAATTAATGAACATATTAAGAATATTTACAAAGAAGGCGAATTAGAGATAAATTCAACTATTCGGAAATTCCGAATAGTTCAAATTGAGGGAAATAGGAAGATAGAAAGAGAAATCGAATTTTATAGTCTAGACCTAAAACAAGCGAGTTTTTTTTCAGAGCCGCTTAATACTCTATAAAAATTTATTTTCCTGTCCTTTATCCTGATTATTTAGTGTCTATAACCAATTTGCGCTATTATCAAGCTTGAAACATTTTAAATTTGACCAAAATCTCAAAATTTTGACATAGCTATCCTGTTTTTCATTTTTTTGCTTCTGTTCGCAGGTGATATCTCAATTTATTTATGTGTACGCTATCTGCCTGATTCGTTCCCATGCCGCAAAAAAGTCGTTTAGCCATGAATTATATCCGAGCAGCCGATATATTATTTTTCGTCCTGTCCTGATTATCTGACAAGGCAACAAAATCAGTGTTTGCAAAAACCGCCGGAACTCCATCTTCAATATTTCATTTCCTCGATCTTTGTTCGGCATCAGCATTCCAAACCATGCCTTTAAATTCCATGCCAATGAGGCCATTATCATATAGGCCCAGTTACTTACTAAATCCTGCACCGGAATTCTCATCGCATTTACTCCATTTTTTATCTGCTCAATTACATTTTCCTGATTGCAACGTTCATTCGCCAATCTCACCACCTGCGCCGCTGTCAAATCTCTGCGCGTTGTGATATAAAAAAAATATCTGACATCGTCGAACAATACTTCTTCTCCTTTTTCAACACTTAGATTCTTTCTTATCACTACCATTCTGTATGTTTTCTCGCATTTTCCAGGCTTATACTCAAATTCCGATACCTGTTCGCTCTCCAATTTTATGTTCTGAAATTTACGTTCTACGACTATTTGTTCTTTGATATTATCCGGTTTTAACCGTTCCTGTGTTTTAACTTCGTATTTTGGTTTTCGTTTTAATTCCTTCCATTCTTTCCCGCCAAGACTTTCAGCCCGTTTTACTAATCCCGTATAAGCATCCATGCCGAATACAAAATCTACTTTTTTCGCCCACCTGTCAAAATTAGTGGTTAATGAAAAAGCCGTATCTCCACGTAAACATATTTTCCCGGCATGAGGTTCAACCAATTTTATCGCGCGGTCAATCCACTCCGCGCACCCCTGATGGCTTGCCACATTCCCGGGACGGTTTACTATGTACAATACCTCTTTAGTGTTTGCCAAGGACAAGACCAATGGTGAATAGCCCCATACACCTTTGTAGGATATATCCATTCCACTCTTACATTCCCCAAGTGTCCCGGCTATTGTGCCGTCTATATCTATCAGCGCTTCTTCCAGTATTCCTCTGCCGCATTTTTCCCATACATGTTGTCGAGTTGTGTTTACGCACTCCATCAAAGTTACAATATCTTCCTCATTAAATCTGCGTGTGAAATCTCCGGCTGTTGTAGGATCAGGTATTCGCTGCGCTCCCAGAGCATTTAAAAAGCCTTCATCATTTCGTCTTAATTCTATATCCTCAAGGCGCATTCCGCCTGCCAATATGTTATAGGCTATGTTTAACACATGATCCGATTCATGATAGGGCATATGCGCTTTTAATAACTTCAGCCTTGTGTTGATTTCTTTTACCAGTCCAATCTTTTTTACCATCTGATGAAAGACTCCTATCCCGCCGCATCCGATCGCTTGATGCTTGTTGCTCATCTCGTAATGTATGTTGCTGCCTTTCATCATCGGCTCTGGTTGTTCTTCCCATTGTTTTTTCACCAGCCGGCGCTTAATTCTTTGTTGACGGTTCTTGATTATTTTGCTATATTCACGATTAGATTTTTTACTCACTTGAAATGCCCTTTTTTTTGGTTATTTTGTTTCCAGATAAAACTATTTTAACCAATAGAATAGGGCATTTCTACTTATTTTTATAAATAATATTAAAAAATCACGCTTGTATAAGGACTAGAAGCGGAAAAAACCTGGCTTCCAGCCGGAATTTTCCGCTTAAGTCTTGTTTAATAAGCCGGGGGAATTAAGTGGTAGTAAATATTTTACTTATAATTATAATTTCAATTTTAGCGTTCCGTTTATACCGATCAGGTAAATTAATAAAAGACCTTAATATTTCCCTCAGAAAATATAAGGCGGATGTTAAAGAAAAAATAAGGATAGAGTATCTCGGACAGGCTAAACTGGAAACTGTTCTGTCCAGTATGTTCGAAGGGGTGCTTGTTGTTGACAAAAAAAGAGAGATCATACTTATGAATCCGTCGCTTAAGAAAAACTTTGTTGTGGATTCTCCTCCCGAGGGGAAAAGGCCTCTGGAGGTAATCAGGAACAGCATGGTGCATGACATTATAGATAATACATTAAGCGGGAAGTTGATGATCTCGGAAGAAATAACACTTACGTATCCAGAGAAAAAGGTTCTGCGGATAAATGGCGAGCCTATTATGATCAATAATGTTCTTGAGGGCGCGGTCCTGGTT
>JAGVOW010000067.1 GCA_020052515.1 Brevinematales bacterium
CCCCTCTCCAGTCTTGGAGAGGGGTGGCCGAAGGCCGGGGTGAGGCGGCTGAGTTCTCAAGGAGCCTTTATGACCAAGTTAGAAGAAATTCTGGAAAACAAAAAGCTTGAAGTGACGGAACTAAAAAATGTTCATGGAGAACATATTTTCTCCGGGAATACACCCAGACCTTCTTTCAGCAAAGCGCTATTACTGCCTGATGAACTCTCTATTATCGCGGAAGTGAAGCGGATTTCTCCTTCGCGCGGGGTACTGAATCTGAATGAATCTCCTCTTGAGATAGCCCGGAGTTACGCGGAGAATGGCGCGAACGCTATCTCTGTATTGACAGACAGGAAGTTTTTTGGGGGTAGTTTTGAGTTTCTGAAAGAAATAGCTGAAAATGTTTCTACACCTCTGCTCTGCAAGGATTTTGTGATTGACCTCATTCAAATTGATCTGGCGAAGCTTTCGGGCGCGAGCGCTGTGCTTTTGATCACGGATATTCTGGATGATAAAACCTTGCTGAATCTGTTTGAATACGCTCATTCGGCTGGCCTTGAAGCGCTACTTGAGGCACACGATCCTCAAAATATAAAGCGCGCGGGAGAAATTGGTGCAAAGATTGTCGGCATTAATAACCGCAACCTCTTTACTTTTGAAGAAGACTTGAACCATTCAATAAAAAATATTGGTTTGATCCCCAATGGAGCGGCACGGCTTTCTCTTTCTTCCATAAATTCAAAGGAAGACGCATTAAAAATGGCCGATGCCGGGTTTGACGGCGTATTGATAGGCTCGGCATTAATGAAAGCAAAAAACAGGAATAAAGCTCTCCAGGATTTCAAGGGAATCAATCGGGTGAGAAATAGACAGATAGTTCAAAAAGTAGTATAATTTATTAAATCCCCCTGACCCCCTTTGAAAAGGGGGAATTCTTAGAAAGAGGATCAGATGATTGACCTGCACACGCACACGCTATTAAGCGATGGAGAACTGACTCCCGCGGAACATATTCGCAGGGCGGCCGTAGCCGGATACAGAGCCATTGCCATTACCGACCATGCCGACTCATCCAGCATCCAGTTTTTATGCAAAGAAATCTCCGCTTTCGCTAAAAAAATGAACCGGCTCCAAACGGACATTGCTGTGATTGCTGGCATAGAATTAACCCATGTCCTTCCAGAAGAAATAAAAGAATTAACCGAGTACGCCCGGGGCAACGGCGCGGGCATTGTGCTGGTACACGGAGAAACTATTGTCGAACCGGTCAGGGCCGGGACAAACCGCGCCGCTATACTGGCAAAAGTCGACATCCTGGCGCATCCGGGCCTTATTACTCCAGAAGAAGGAAAATTGGCCCTGGAAAATGGCGTATTCCTGGAAATCACGTCTAAAAAGGGGCATTCATTGACCAATGGGCATGTGGCAAAGATCGCGGCCGCTTTCGGCACGAGAATGGTTGTCGACACGGATAGCCACAGCCACAATGATTTTATCAGCAAAAGCCTGGCGGAAAAGGTCCTTCTGGGCGCGGGAATTTTGGAGAAAGAAACAAACGGAGTTTTCCAGAATTCGAAAGAAATAGTAAAACGGGTTCTGGGATAATGAAGCTCACTCAAATCGATTTATTTAAAAATGGTTTACCGGAAGACATTTGCGCTATAGCAAAAAAGATGAAAGAAAACGATTTTGAAATTTATCTTGTCGGCGGCGCTGTGAGGAATTTGATTTTATCGGATAAACGCCCCAAAGGTTTTTTTCGTAATTTTGATTTTGATTTTACCACTAATGCCCGCCCGGAAGAAGTGATATCCTTATTCAAGGAAAAAGGAAAGTCCTCTATTTTCACAGTTCCTACCGGATTGGCCCATGGCACCGTAACGGTGGTAATAGAAAAAGACGGCGTTTTCCACCACTATGAAATCACCACTTACCGTTTGGAAAGCCAATATGAAGACGGCCGGCATCCGGAAAAAATCTCTTTTTCAAATTCGCTGGAAGAAGACCTCTCGCGCCGTGATTTTACTATTAATGCTTTGGCTTATGATGTTTTTGAAAAAACGCTTTTTGATCCGTTCGATGGCCTGGGGGATCTCGAAAAAGAATTGATCCGCACTGTAGGCAATCCCCTTGAACGTTTTCGCGAGGATGGGCTCAGGCCAATCCGGGCATGCCGTTTCGCGGCCATGCTGGATTTTCAGATAGAAGAAGAAACCCTGAAATCAATCAGAGCTTCTTTTGACACAGTTACAAAAGTATCTTTAGAAAGGGTTCATGATGAGCTCTTAAAATTGATGAAATCGGAAAAACCCTCCATCGGCATCGAATATCTCCGGATCACCGGGTTGCTGGAACTTTTTATTCCAGAGCTCATGGAAGGCTATCAGGTTTATCAAAATGAATTTCACAAACATGACATTTATTATCACAATCTCTACACATGCGACGCGGTTTTTAAGGAAAAGCCTTTAATTAGATTGGCCGGCTTGTTTCACGATATCGGCAAGGCAAGAGCCAAGAGCTATGCCCTGGCAAGTGGAAACGGCAATGTGTTTTATAACCATGAGATCATCGGTGAAAGAATGGCCGATAAAATTATGAAGCGGCTGAAGTTCAGCAATCAGGATATCCGCTATGTCAAAAACCTGGTCAAACTGCATATGTTTTATTATACAGAGGAATGGACAGACGGCGCTGTCAGACGGTTTTTAAAAAAAATGGAAGGCGACAGCGGTTTTTTGAAAGATTTATTTGAGTTGCGGAAGGCGGACCGAATCGGAAGCGGCATGAAATCAGGTGAAGCGGAAATTTTAGAAAAATTTAAGAGAAGAATCAATGTTGTAACAGAAGCGGACAGCGCGTTGAAGGTAACAGATTTAAACATAAACGGCTACGATATTATGCAGAAATTCAATTTAAAACCTTCCCGGATGATTGGGGAAATGCTGGAATTTATGCTCGAGAGGATTCTGGACCAGCCGGAATTGAACAACCAGGAAAGCCTTTTTGAACTGGGCGAAGAATTCTTGAGGCAATCTCATACAAAATCTGATAAGAACGAGGAAGAAGAAGCAATTTTGATATAATAATAAGATGAATTTATGAAAAAAGCCTTCTGTGTTTATCTATTTTGATAAATGATGAAAGATACAAAGAAGCGAAACTTCAAAAAAAATTGAGCAATGTAAATAAAAGACTTATAGGCGCGGTTAATTAACCGCGCCTATAAGTCTGTAGATGAACTTCTGTCTTTCACTATTTCGTCATCATTTCATAACAAATCAAAAATCTATTGTAAAAATTTTTACTTATCTTATAATAATCTCTGGAATGGGGGGCAAATGCAGGACTCATTGCCGGGGGGCGATTTTCTCCTTCTTATTATTATACTCGTTTTTGGGTGTATTGCGGGCATTACTTTTCTCATTTTTAATAACTGGGTAAAAAAAGGATATTTGTTTACCAATATCGAAAACGCTTTAAAGGTAAAGAACCATAAAATGGTGGTTGATCTTTGCTTGCGCTATCTAAAAAGCAAACCTCCCCATGCGTTGGTTTATTATTACATGGCAAAGGGTTATGAAGGGCTGGGGCAATTTATACCGGCCATCGCGAATTATGAAAAGGCTCTTGTCCAGATAGAAGAGTGGGAAAAACAGGGACTAAGGGTGGAAATATTCTTAAAGCTGGGAACCCTGTATTCGGAACAAAAGAAGCTGGAACAGGCTATTGGATATTATCGAATGATCCTCCAAAAGCTGCCCAGCCACAAAGAAGCGATCTGGAGAATTACGGAGATTTATTTCGAAGCGAAAAAATTTTCGCAGGCCAGAACCAATCTCGAGAAACTGGTTTCTTTAGACCCTTCTTTAGCAAAAGCCCATCTGCTTTTATCAAAAGTATACCACATTATGGGTGATTTTCAGAAATCCATACTTCAATTGGAGAAGTTCTTTGATTTCACTGAAACGGTTTCTCTCGCGGTTAATAAAGAAATTTCCCTTCTTCTGGCGGATAATTATCTGGCTCTTAAAAAATATAAAGAGGCCTTCAACGCTTTGAAACCCCTTTTAAGTGAAAAAGATTTATCCGGGACTGTGCTCTTAAAATGCGCCTCTGCTTTATTAAAAAGCGGTGAGTTTTATCAGGCCTTGAATTTAACAGATGATTTTTTATATCGGATACCTGTAGAACAGCGTTCCGGAGTCCTTTATAACATCGGCCACATCTGTAAAACGGAGGGGGAGATTTTCCGGGCGCTGGAGACCTGGAAAACCGCTTCCTCTATCAATCCAAAATACCTGGACCTGGCGGAAATCCTTGAAAATTATAGAGTTCTTATAGAAAATCCATGGCTGGAAAACATCTTTACTTCGGAAGAGGAAATCTTCGAAAAATATGTCCGGAAGAAATTCAATTTAACCCTTGACAAAGACGTTGTTGAAAAGAGGAACGAGTTCTGGCTTTTTAAGCGCGAACTGCTTATGTTAATTGTGTTTCGCCTTTCCTCTGTAATAGATACCAAA
Source organism: Brevinematales bacterium (assembly GCA_020052515.1). Taxonomy (GTDB): domain Bacteria; phylum Spirochaetota; class Brevinematia; order Brevinematales; family JAOACQ01; genus JAGVOW01. The sequence continues at coordinate 4,509 of JAGVOW010000067.1, forward strand.
GCGCTGGATGAAATAGAAAATACTCTAAAAGAACAGAACATGATTCATTTTTCCATTATTCTTTACGCGCTTTTTGGCGTAGATGAAAATGCTTCAAAAAGTCCTTTTTTCAGAAAAATAAAAGAAGTGTCCGGCAAAGAATTTATAACATTTTTCAGCCAGCCTTAATAAAAGGAGCGTGAATGACCATTCGTAAAAAAATGATCTTTGCTTTAGCGCCTGTTTTCTTAGGCGGCTTGTCAATTTTGGCTTTATTTCACATTTTCTTTTTGAAGAATTCTTCTCTTAATAAGGAAGGATTGAGTTTTTATTTTATTCTGGCATTCATCCTTTATAGTGCTCTATACTTTTTTATTAATATTTTTATTTTAGACGTTTTATTTATCCGCCCAATCAGAAAACTGGGAAACGAAATCTCTAAACTGGCAAAGCAGGGAAATATTTTCAAAAGAATAGAGATGATAGTCTGCGACGAAGTATCGATGATCGCGGGGGAGATTAATTTTATTCTGGAAAGAATGGAGGATTTCTACCGGGAAAAAGATAAAAATCAATTGATGTATTTTTCAGTTTTTTACAATAAATCCACCATTATGCTTCTTATCGATCTGGAAAAAGGCTTCATAGTGGACGCAAATACCGCCGCCGTAAATTTCTACGGTTACAATCCGGATAAGCTGAAGGAAATGAAAATAGGAGATATCAATCTTCACACTGATTGGGAATGGATAAAAGACACCTGTAAATCCGCCGGGCCAGAGCAAAAAACAAGGCTTTTGTTCCAGCAGAAAAACAAAAATGGCAAGATAATGGATGTTGAAGTATTCTGCAATTTTCTGGAGGTAGATGAGAAAAAACTTTTGTTCTGGATAGTGAATGATATCACAGAATACAAAAAAGCGCGGGAAGCCCTCTACGAAAGCGAGGAAAAAATCCACAAATTTATTGAATCCTCACCTGATGGAATTGTTTTAGCGGATGAAGATGGAAAGATAGTGGAATGGAATAAAGGTCAGGAAATAATAAGCGGCATCAAAAAAGAAGAGGCTCTGGATCAATTTTTATGGGATATCCAATTCGAGGCCACTATTGAAGAAAATAAAACGCCGGAAAACTATGAGCGTTTAAAACAATCTATGCTAATGATATTTCAAACCGGTTTTTCACCTATGCTCAATCACGTAATGGAAACAAAAACGCTTAGCGGCGATAAACAGAAGAAAGTCATCCAGACAGTGGCTTTCGTCATTCCCACGAAAAAGGGGTATATAGCATGTTCAATCAACCGGGACATTACCAGCCAAAAACTCTTAGAATCTCAAGTGAAAGCTTCTCTTGAGGAAAAAGAAGTTTTACTTAAAGAAATACACCACCGTGTAAAAAACAATCTGCAGGTAATTTCCAGCCTGCTCTATCTTCAATCGGATTACATTAAGGACCAGGAAGCGCTGAAGGTTTTTCAAGAAATGCAAAGCCGGGTTAGGTCTATGGCCATAATCCATGAAAAATTATACCAATCTAAAAACCTTTCTAATATTAATTTTGCCGAATACATTTCGGATTTAATGAAATATTTATTTGAAAGCTACCGGGCTTTATCTTCCGATATCCGCCTTTCAACAGAATTGGAGGAAGTTTATCTTAACATTAATATAGCTGTACCTTGCGGCTTGATCATCAATGAACTGGCGGTAAATTCACTTAAATACGCTTTTCCGAATAACAAAGGGGAACTGTTTATTGGTTTTTATAAAACTTCCTCTGACAAAGTAAAACTAATAGTCAAAGATAACGGCATAGGAATGAATAAAAACATAAATAACTCGGACTCTTTTGGCCTTGGCTTAATCAGAGATCTTGCTATGCAGTTGAATGGGCAGATAGATATAAACACAGAAAACGGTACTAAAACGGAAATAGAGTTTCCAATCACGAATTAGGAAAGGAGGACAATATGGTTACCCGGAATATTCTGGTAGTAGAAGATGAAATCATCATCGCGAGAGAAATCCAAAAACGACTGGAAATGCTTGGTTATCAAGCTTCTATAGTTTCTTCTGGAGAGGAGGCTTTAAAGGAAATTCAAAAAGGCGATATAGATTTAATTGTAATGGATGTTATGCTGAAAGGTAAAATTGACGGAATAGAAACAGCGAATGAAATTTTGGCAAAGCACGATATCCCGATTGTATTCTCAACAGCACACTCCGATGAGAATACGATTGAAAGAGCAAAGCTCGCGGAACCTTATGGCTATGTTCTGAAGCCAGTTCAGGCAAAAGAGTTTCAAATCACCATTGAAATGGCTCTTTACAAGCATGCCGCTCAAAAAGTTTTCAATGAAGAAAAAGAGTGGTTTTCCGCTATGTTAAATAGTTTTGAACAAGGTTTAATTGCTGTGGATAGAAGTGATAGGATTCAATTTATGAACAAGACCGCGGAAAAATTGTCCGGCTGGGAAAGAAAAGAAGCAACCGGAAAAGCGGCGGAGGAAATCTTAATTCTGAGATTAGCTCATAAAGAAGCGCCTCGACTCATTAAAAAAGATAAAAAAGAAGTCAGTATTTCCTACCAGATTAAAGATATAACCAATTCTAAAAAAGAAAAAATCGGCAGTTTGATTGTTTTTACTCCCAGTTAATAGAAAGCCCGTCGTAAGCAAAGGCAATATTAGAGGGAAGTTTCACACTATCTCTTTGATAAAGAAAAGTATGAGTCAGGTGTGTCAGATAAGCCTTTTGAGGAGAAATCCTTTCAATTATTTTCAAAGCTTCCGCGAGGCTAAAATGAGTGGGATGCGGCTCTAAACGTAGCGCGTTAATAATCAAAGTTTTAATCCCGTTTAAAAGTTTAAGACTTTCTTCCGAAATAAAACTCGCGTCAGTAATGTAGGCAAGACTGCCTAAGCGATAACCATTTATCGATATTTGACCATGCATTACAGGTATGGGAACAATCTTTTGTTCTTTGATTCTCAGATCTCCTTCCACCAAACAAAGCTCAAGCCGCGGCTTCCCGCCGCCCCACTGGGTGGGTTTAAAAATATAATCAAAACGGCTCTGAATTTCCCGCAAAGTAGTTTCTGTCCCATAAATTTCAATAGATTTTTTCATAATAAAGTTAATCTGCCGAAGTTCATCTATCCCGCCAATATGGTCCTGATGAGAATGAGAAACCAGAATGCCATCCAGCCAATGTATACGGTGATAGAGTGCCTGATTTCTAAAATCCGGGCCAACGTCAATTAAGATTTTTGTTCCCAGGTTTGTTTCCAAAAAAACACTGCTTCTCATCCGCTGATCACGCGGATCTTTAGACCGGCAAGTTTCACAGTCGCAGCCAATAACTGGAACACCGTTTGAGGTTCCCGTCCCCAGAAAAGTAAGCTTTGCCATAATACCTAACTCACAGAAATAGAAATTATTCTTGCGTTCATTGCAGAATTATTATATCATGTATTGACATTTATTTCAAATGAGGAACGAAATGCTTCATCTCAAACGATCCGCCGTTTTGCTTTTTTTTGTGCTTATCAACGCTTCCGTTATCGCTGATGAAAACGTAAATAACGCCAAATTGTTTCTGGATGAAGGTATCACACTTTTCAAGGAAGAAAAGTATTTTGAAGCGATTGATTCTCTCAGAAACGCGCTGGAAATCAATCCTTTTTATGGAGACGCTTACAAGTACCTCGCCAGCGTCTATTTTTCTCTGGGCGAATACAGAGTGAGTCTGGCTAATGCGCTTCCGGCATTAAAGTACGCCAACAATGACCCGGATGCCCTGTTGATCGTCGCCAATTCTTACCGGGAATTGGGTAATTACCAGCAGTCGGAAGAGTATTACAAAAATATCGTTGAGAAATTCCCCTCTTATGTGGAAGTTTATCGAAATCTGGGCGAATTGTATTTAAAAATGAACCGCCTCTCGCCTGCTTTAGAAATGCTGGGCAAAGCAGACCGGATCAACAAAAATTATTGGCGTAATTACATTTCCTTCGGAAATTACTACTTGAAGGTCGGATCTCTTTCCAAAGCCGAAGAGTATTTTAAAAAAGCTTTCAATCTAAACCCTACAGAACGGCAAGTTTATGTTGCATTATCAGATTTCTACCGTTCAACGGATAATTATGACAGGGCCATTGAGCTTTTAGAAAATGGGGAAAAAATCTTTGACAATTTTTATTCCGGCATCTTGATTCTAGCCGATTCTTATCTGGCTACCGCGCCGAATAAAAATGAGAATTACCAGAAAGCAATCAATAAATACATGTGGATTAATCAAGCTGGTGTTAAGAAAGACAATGATTTCAAGGGTTGGCTTTTTTACAAGATTGGCCTGGCTTATGAAAAAATGGACAAAGAAAAGGCTGTAAAAAGTTATTTTGAAGCCCTCTCATTTCAACCCAAAAATGAACTGATACTTTACTCCCTTGAGAACTTTGCTCTTTTAAATTTTAAAATAGACTCCTCTATCAGAAAACAGCTTTCCTTAATTCATCTGAACAACGCAAACTCCGCTTACAGCGAGGGAGAGTCCAAAGCTTATTTGCTACAGCTTAAACGCGCGGTAACATTATACCCATTCCTTCTGGAAGCCCGAAAAAAAATCACGGCATATTTTGAGATGCAGGGTGATTATTTCCATGCTTATGAAGAACTAAAATCTGCTTCTAAATTAAACCCTGATTTCCGAATGAAAGACAAACTGGAAAACTATGAATGGAAGATAAAAAATAAAAAAATTCCATTAGATAAAACTCAGTTTTATTATTACAAAGGCGTTTTTCTGGCTGACGCGAATTTTTATAATTTTTCTAAAATTTATCCGGGCCTTTTTTTATACGATTCTCAATATTATGATAAATTTAAGTTTTCCGTTATGGATTACCGAAAAAAACAAGGTATCAATTATATTTTACAGTATTTGAGAGAAAACGATATAGACTTTTTCGTGGTTTCCAGTTTGGATCAAAATCAGAAAACGCTGAAGTTTTTCCTGTTTGATAAAACCGGTAAAGTAATGGATGAGTTAGCCATAAATTTTAGTGTCGAAGTGATTAATAAATCCGCGGTTACTTTTCTAGACTGGATGGACAAGGCCTTTCCTTCTATCTGGGCTATCGGGGAAGAGATTTCCCCTCAGAAATATGCCCTTTTCGCGGGGGAAAAAGAAGGGTTAAAAGCAAAGGATGAAATAACCGCTATTGATCTATTTAACAGGGAAATAAGAACTATTTCTCTGCTGAAATTAGAAAAACTAAATACTTTTTCCTCAATAGTTTTCGTGGTGTCTAACTACAGAAAAGGCGAACAGGAAAGCCTCAAAGACAAATTTGCGGTAAAAAAAGACGTTTTAACTCAAAACTCATTGACAAAATTAAAAAGAATATTAGGATATTAAGATGATTCTAAGAAAAGGAGGACTGGATGAATAGCGAAGCTTACTTGTGGGCGCAAGCCGTTGTTGCGGTTTTCTTAGGATTATTAATGATTGCAAATTATTTTAGATACAAACAAAAAATGTTTAAATACCTTTTTTTAGTATTTTGCCTCATCATTATTAAATCATTTGTTTATAATGAAATCCATCTGACTGACGTGAAATGGGTAGAGGAAATAAGGGAAGGAAATGTATATAGGCTTTTGGATCCTTCTTTAAGGCCGCTTTATGAATTCAAATATTTTATTTTCCAATGTTTGGAAATCCTATTTGCAATTTTATTAGCCTATTCTTTTATCTTGATTGTGAAAAAGGCGGAAAACAAAAAAACTAACGGTGTAAAAACGTTCGGGGCGCTACAGGCAGGGCTTGTTTTAATTTTGCTTGGCCTGGTGTGCGCGATTTCAGTTCAATACGGAGATAAAACGACTTTCAAAACAGATGTTTCTTTTGTAGAATTTCTAAAAGGCTCCGGGATATTTATTTTTGTATTCTGGAAAATAATTGTTTTATGCATGGCCTGGGTTTCCATTGCGAAAGGCTTAAACAGCTATTTTTTGAATGAAATCAGGATCATCAAGAAATACAAAATGCTGGTCTATTTCTTCTTGTTGATAGAGATTTTATTTGCTCTATTTTCCCTGCCTGGAAGCTATTACACTCATCCTACATGGTTTATTGTCCAGGTGTTTTCTCTTATCCTGTTGTCTTTCTTTGCGTTCGGCAATCAAACCGGCTTTATCGAATCAATCCAGGAAAAGATTGTAGAACTGACAAAAGAAAAAAACACCATTATATCTTTTATGAAAGAAATCAGTACTCTGGTGGGTTCCGGTGATTTCGACCTGGACACGGTTGTAGCGGCTATTGTGAATGACTCCGTAAAAGGAACTAATGCCAGAGGCGGGGCGGCTTTATTAAAAGATCCCCTGACCAACAAGCTTCTGGTGAAGTATGTTTCTGGTTTTTACCCTCCCACAAAGCCGGTAAAATCTTCCCCCGGAATAGTCATGACGGAAACTATGATAGTCGATAAATTTAAAGCAGAAAGAATCGGCATTGGAGAAGGCCTTTTGGGAACTGTTGTAGAAAAAGGCCAGGCAATTTATATTCCCGATGCAATGCAGGATGAAAAATTTGTTCAGACTGTACCCGATGTTCTACGAGTAAGCTCTTTTCTCGCCGTACCGCTCCGAACCAAGGACGATGTGTTTGGAGTTCTGAGTGTCGTCGATGACTCGAAAATGTTTCTGGAAGGTGACTTGAGCTTCTTAGAAACACTGGGAGAACAGGCGGCTATTACGATTAAACAAATCCAGATGTACCAGGAAATACTCGAAAAGAAACAGGCAGAAAAGGAAATAGGAGTCGCGGGAGAAATTCAAAACTCACTTATTCCACATACTTTCCCGGATACCAACAAATATGAAATTTATGGCTTTTCCATACCCGCAAAAGGCGTAGGCGGAGATTATTATGACTATATTGATTTTGGGGACAATAAAATCGCGATGACTATGTTTGACGTTTCTGGAAAAGGTGTACCCGCTTCTCTGATTATGGTCATGATCCGCACAACTTTGAGAGCCATAGCTTCTCTGAATCAGGACACTAAAGATGTCTTATATAAACTGAACAACACAATTGCCGAAGAAATTTTTGAAGACCGCTATGCCACAGGATTTTATTTGCTTTTTGACGCGGAAAAAGGTATAATGAGTTATTCCAATGCCGGACACGGGCCAATGATGGTTTACCGAACAGCAACGGATACTTTTGAATTTATGGACACTGAAGGGATGCCAGTGGGAATTATGTCCAATATTGAATACGGCCAAAATTATTCTATCTTAGAAAGAGGAGATATTGGAATACTTTACACTGATGGCATAACAGAAGCGATGAACCTGGCACACGAAGAATTTGGAATGGACCGCTTCAAAGAAATAGTTAAAAAGAACAAAAGAGAAAGTTCAAAAGAAATCGCGAATAAAGTATTGGAAGCAGTGACAAGGTTTATGGGCACCGCTCCGCAGCATGATGATGAAACGCTTTTGGTCTTAAAATTTAAATAGTCTAAATTAATTGCCAATCTGAGGAGGTTTTTATGGAGATAAACAGAAGAGAATTAGGCGAAGTGATTGTTTTCGACATCAACGGGGAAATTGATCTTTATAACGCCCCGGAAATTAAGGAAAAAATTAAGGAAGAGATGAATAAAAACAAGGTAAATATAATTATTAATCTGGACAAAGTAAGCTATATTGATAGCTCTGGTATCGGTGTGCTGATATCCAGCCTCTCCAACCTGAAGAAAGTAGGCGGTGCGTTAAAACTGATCAATGTTTACGCTTCGGTCCGGAAGGTATTTGAACTCACAAAATTGACCAGCTTTTTTGACATCTATGATAGTGAGTCCGATGCGCTGCAGGCTTTCAAATAAAAACTTAATTCTGTTGTTCTGAATAAATAAAAAAAACGGAGTTTTTTATGGAGATTCAGAAAATTGATTTACAGCAAAAAGAGATGCCCCGAGAATGGTATAACATTCAGGCGGATCTTCCAAAACCTCTTGATCCACCGTTAGCTCCGGATGGAAAACCCATTACTCCCTCTCAAATGGAAGTAATCTTTCCGAAAGCTTTAATCGAACAGGAAATGACACAGCAAAGATGGATAAAAATTCCGGAAGAGGTTCTGGATGTCTATTGCCGCTGGAGGCCTTCCCCTATATTTAGAGCCATTCATCTGGAAAAAGCCTTACAAACACCGGCGAAAATTTACTACAAATATGAGGGTTGCTCGCCGGCTGGTTCACATAAACCAAACACTTCTATAGCCCAAGCTTATTACAACAAAAAAGAAGGCATAAAACGCCTGACTACAGAAACCGGCGCAGGCCAATGGGGAAGCGCTTTAGCTCTCGCGGGAAGCCTCTTTGGAATAGAAGTAAGAGTCTTTATGGTAAAAGCCAGCTACAACATGAAGCCGGCCCGCAAGCAAATTATGGCTATTTGGGGCGCGGAATGTATCGCCAGCCCCAGTCAGGAAACAGAATTCGGCAGAAAACTTTTAGCGCAGGACCCGGAAAACCCAGGAAGCCTGGGGATTGCTATCAGCGAAGCGGTGGAAGAAGCCGCTTCCAGGAAAGACACCAATTACGCGTTGGGAAGCGTGTTAAACCATGTGATGCTGCATCAGACTATTATTGGACAGGAAGCTAAACAACAGCTCAAATCGATTGGGGAATACCCTGACATAGTAATCGGCTGTATCGGCGGTGGAAGTAATTTTGCCGGCATTTCATTCCCTTTTGCGATGGATAAAATTCAGAAAAATAAAAAGATTAAGATCATTGCCGTAGAACCAAAGGCTTGCCCCTCCATTACGAAAGGCGCCTATGATTATGACTACGGCGATACTGCCGGTATGACGCCTATCCTAAAAATGTTTACACTTGGCCATACTTTTATGCCGCCTGCGATCCATGCCGGCGGATTGCGCTACCATGGAATGTCTCCATTAGTCAGCGCTTTAGTAAATCAAAATATTGTTGAAGCCCGCTCTTATCATCAGACGGAAGTTTTTGACGCGGGATTGCTTTTTGCCAGAACAGAAGGGCTGGTTCCCGCTCCTGAAACCACTCACGCTATACGCGGCGCTATAGAAGAAGCTATAAAAGCGAAAGAAGAAGGGAAAGAAAAAACTATTCTCTTTAATTTTAGCGGCCATGGATTTTTTGACCTATCTTCCTATCAGCTTTATATGGAAGGCAAGCTGGAAGATTTTGATTACCATGAAGACGAAGTAAAAAAAGCTTTGAAAGATTTGCCATTCTGCAAGGGCAATTAGACTTTCCACCAAGGGGAGAGAGGGGAGGGGAAAATGGAAAATCTAAAAGGCAAGGTTGTCGCTATTATCGGCGGCGGGCTTTTGCAGCTTCCTGTCATAACAGCCGCTAAAAATTCCGGAGTAGAAGCAGTCGTAGTAGATATGAATCCAAAAGCCGCCGGTGTAAAAGAGGCTGATTATTTTATCAATTCGAGCACACAGGACGCGGAAAACACTTCTTTTTTATTAGAAAAATTCAATCTGGAAACAAAAAAAATCAACGGGGTTTTAACCGTCGGCACAGATGCTTCATACACAGTAGCTGTCTGCGCGAAAAAATTGGGATTGCCTGGAATAGAGCCAGAAGCCGCGCTTGCCGCGAGTGATAAATTTCTAATGAGAAAAGCCCTCAGACAGGCTAAAGTTGCAGTTCCTGATTTTGAGATGGTTGACACCTACCCTAAAGCCATAGAAATTTTGGAACGATTCGGAAGTGATTGTGTAATCAAACCTACCCGCAACATGGGCGCGCGCGGCGTACGAAGGGTTTTTAATCTGGAAGATTTAAAAGAAGGTTTTGAATTAGCCCTGCATTATGCCGATAACGGCAAAGTCATTGTTGAGCAATACATTGACGCGCCGGAGCTTTCTATAGACGCGCTGATTTACGATGATAAAATTTTCATTACCGGGATAGCGGACAGAATCATTGAATACGATCCTTTCTTTGTGGAAACAGGCCACATTATGCCTTCCCGTTTATCTGAAGACCTGATCAATTACGCGGTAGATACTTTCAAAAAAGGAATCAAAGCGCTGGGAATTTCTATCGGCGCCGCAAAAGGGGATATCAAGGTATCCTCCAGCGGCTGTTACATTGGGGAAATTGCCGCGAGGCTTTCCGGCGGATTTATGTCCACTTACACTTACCCCTACTCTTCCGGCGTAGACCTGATGACTAACATGGTTCGAATCTCTATGGGTTTTTCCCCGCTTGATCTGGAACCCAAACAAAATTGGGTTTCCATTGAACGGTCTATCATTGCCGCGCCAGGAATGATTAAAGAAATCAAAGGGATAGAAGAGGCAAAGAAAATAAAGCAAGTGAAAAATATTTTCTTTGATTCCAGGGTTGGAGATAAAATCAAAGCCCCTTTAAACAATCTGGACAAATCGGGGCATATTATAGTCGCGGCGCCGACATTCCAGGAGGCCCTGAAAGCTTCCCATCAGGCAATGCGCGCTATCCATATTAAAACAGTGGAAGATGACGACCAGCTTATTCCGGAGAACACTGTTAATGAGAAAGCGCGCCTCAAATTCAACGGCCGCTGTTTTGTCTGCCCGGACTGTGATGGGATCAAGTGCAGAGGAATGATGCCCGGTGTGGGCGGGATCGCTACCGGGAATGGTTTTGTCAACGCTATCAATCAAATCAGAAAGATAGATTTAGTGCCCAGTTATATTAACACCACGAAGTTTGTAAATACTGAAACAGATTTTTTTGGCATACCCATCCAGTTTCCTATTCTTCCAGGCCCATTAACCGGTTCTATCACCAATTTGGGGGGAGCGATCAGCGAGATTGACCTGGCCAGGGCCATTGTCAAAGGCGCAAACCATGCCGGAACTATTGGATTTGTAGGCGATGGAGCAACTCCAACCAAATATAGGATTGGACTGCGTGTAGTGATGGAAAACTTTGGTTTGGCTGTACCGATTTTTAAGCCCCGCTACGACAACAAGCTCATATTAGAACGGATTGAAGGAGCAAAAGAGGCCGGCGCTATCGCTGTAGGAATTGACATTGATGGGGCATCTTTTCTCACTATGGAAATGAAAGGCCAGAGCACCAGTACTAAAACATTTGAGGAGCTCAAGGAATTGGTTGACTGCGCTGGAATTCCATTTATTTTAAAGGGAATCTTGTCCCCCAGAGACGCTGATACAGCTTTGAAAGCTGGAGTAAAAGCTCTCATTGTGTCCAACCATGGCGGGAGGGTAAATGACGCGTTGGCAGCGCCGATAGACGCACTGAAAGCCGTTAAGAAAGCGGTTGGAAATGACGCGCTGATTATTTTAGACGGCGGAGTCAGAAGCGGAAGCGATGTAGTGAAGTGTTTAGGCATGGGCGCTGACCTGGTGATGATCGGCAGGCCGGCTATGATAGCCGCTGTAGGCGCTGGAATACAAGGCGTCCGTCAATATTTCAACAAGATCAATAATGAACTAAAAAAAGCGATGGCTTTTCTGGGTGTAGACAATATTAAAGATTTAAAAAACAATGATATATTCTTTTATTACAGATAAATAAAGATGATAAAAACTCGATTCGCGCCTTCTCCTAAAGAAAAACTTAATATAGACAATGTCAGAACAGCCCTTTTTGCCTGCCTTTACGCAAAACACACCGATGGAAAGTTTGTCCTTCGGATAGAAGATACTAATCAGGAACAATCGCTCCCCGAATACACGGAAAAGCTGATGAAAGATTTGTTATGGCTCGGATTAGATTGGGATGAAGGACCAAAAAAGGGCGGACCGGCAGGTCCCTATCTGCAAAGCGAGCGGCTTCCTGTTTATCAAGAATACGCTAAAAAACTTATAGATGAAGGCCGAGCTTATCACTGCTACTGCACACCGGAAGAAATTGAAGCGGGAAAAGCCTCTCTGACTCTAAAAGGCAAAACACCCCATTACAACGGTCATTGCCGCCATTTGACAGAAACTCAAAAAAAGCAGTTTGAGAAGGAGGGAAGAAAACCCTCAGTCCGTTTTATGGCCGATGAGGGAGATTTTGTGATTCTCCGCGCAAACGGAATGCCGGTTTACAATTTTGCCGCAGTAATAGATGACGCTTTGATGGAGATCACTCATGTCCTCAGCGCTGATGAACCTTTATCCAATACAGCACGGCAATCGTCGATTTATAAGGCTTTTGGCTTTACAGTGCCTGTGTTTGGCCACATAGCATTTGTGTATGGAAAAGACCATCAGAAACTCTCAAAAAGGCATGACGTAGTCAGTGTCGATGAATTGAGAAGCATGGGATATTTGCCCGATGCCGTGGTCAATTATTTATCGCTTCTCGGCTGGTCCAGCCCTGACGGAAGGGAAATTCTTTCCCGTGAAGATTTAGTCAAACTTTTTGACATAGACCGGCTATCCGCAAGCCCGGCCCTATTTGATAATGCGAAGCTGGATTGGATCGGCAAACATAAGATCATCAATGAGAAAAGTGATGCCATTTTTCAGCTGGCTCTTCCCTTCATTCAGGAAACCGGACTTTTAGATAAAGATTTTCACTTAACGAAAAAAAATGAAGCCTTCTTGAAAGGCCTGGTGGAACTGACCAAAGGCTATTGCTCTCATTTATCGGAAATTAAGTCCCACATCATCTATTTCTTAACGGATGATTTTCCACTTGAAGAGGAAGCCAGAAAAATCTTAGAAAGGGAAGATTCTAAAAAAATCATTCAAAAGTTTTACTCCGCTATCCAATCTGAAAACCGCTCCTTTACGGAAGAGGTTTTTAGCAAGATCTTCTCTCAAATCATGAAAGAAACCGGAATAAAAGGTAAGAATCTTTTTTTACCCTTACGAGCAGCCCTCACAGGAAGAATCCAGGGGCCTGAAATTTACTATCTGATCCCTGTTATCGGTAAAGAGAGAACCCTCAAGAGATTGGTTAAAGTAATGAATTGACTTTTTATCTCTTTGAGATTAATATTATTCTGTATGAAACAACACTTATGTTTAAAGCAAAATATAGTGGAATAAATTACTTTGGCAGAATTTATGACATCAAAGAAGAGCTAAAAAAGAAATTTCATAAAGAAGTAGATATAGCTGACAAGAATGCTTTGAATAAAATCGGTAAAAAATATATATTGCCAGGGGGGGTTAAATATGTTTAATGAAACCACACTGGCAAAGCTTGAGTTTGCCCTTATGCTGAAATTGAAAACAATCATTATTCGATTATTGGAGCAGTCTCAAAATTCAATCTAATATTCGCAGCATTGACATTTTCCTTTCTATTGTGTATTATAAAAAAGCATGAATCAACCTTTCAATGAAAACAAAGGCTATTTTCTTCCTACTGAAGTGCTGTCTATCCCTGAAAACCCGGGCGTTTATCTTATGAAAGATAAAGATGGGAAAGTCATCTATGTCGGAAAAGCCAAGAATTTAAAAAAAAGGGTTTCCTCCTATTTTACTCAGAAAGCAGATGAATTCACAAAAACACGTTTTTTGGTAGACCATATCGCTTTGATAGACACGATAAGCGTCTCTAACGAATCAGAAGCCCTGATTCTGGAAGCTAATTTAATAAAAGAATTTATGCCGAAATACAATGTGAATTTTAAGGACAATAAATTTTATCCCTTTGTGAAAGTAACCATAAAAGAAGATTTCCCGAGAATTGTTTTCAGCCGCGAGCAGAAAAGAGACGGCGCTCTCTACTTTGGCCCCTTCACCAGCGCCCGCTCTGTCCGCCAATACATTGACATAGTCCAGCGGCTTTTTCTGATCCGCACCTGCGTTGAGATGCCGAAAAAAGAATGCCTCAATTATCATATAAAGCGATGCAGCGGGCCCTGTATTCATAGGATTTCCAGAGAAGACTACGCGGTGCAGCTAAAAGGCGCAATCAAGCTCCTGACCGGTAATCTTGATAAACTCGTTCTGGAATTTGAAAAAGAAATGCAGGAAGCCTCGAAAAATCTTCTTTTTGAAAAGGCACAGATTTTTAAAGAAAAAATGCGGTCGGTACAGTTTTTTCAGGAAAGCCAGAGCGTCTTCCTCCCCGAAAATATTAACGCCGACTTTATCGGTTGTTTCTCGAAATGGGGAAAAGCCGTGTTTGTTGTCTCTATTCTGAGAGGGGGAAGGATGGTTGGGAAAAGAAGCTTTTCCGCTACGCTATCGATGCAGGAAGAACTATTGGAAATTTTTCCTAACTTTATTATTCAATACGCTGAAAAATCGGATAAAAAAGAAGATTGGATTGTGATCAGCGAGGATTTTTCTTCTGTGACTTCGAGTGTAAACGCTTATTTTCAAAAAATGCAATGGCAAATCCAGCTCTCAACTCCGCGGAATAATAGACAAAAGGCCCTCATTGATATGGCCAATGAAAACGCCAGTCTGCATCTTTCTCAACTTTTGAGCAAAGTGGAAACATCCGAAAGCCTAAATCTTCTCCAGAAAGTTTTAAATCTGGATACTTTACCCATGCGCATTGAGGGTTTTGATATAGCCAATATTCTAGGGGAAAACTCAGTCGCGTCTCTGGTTTCTTTTTACGCTGGAAAACCGGATAAAGCAAATTACCGGCATTTTAAGATGAAAAGCAAGTCTACCCAGGATGACTTCGCGATGATTTACGAGGCCGTTTATCGGCGTTACAAGAGATTGAAAGAAGAGAATCAAGATTTTCCAGATTTAATCCTGGTTGACGGCGGGAAAGGCCAACTCAATTCCGCTCTGGAGGCCCTGTCTAGCCTGAATCTAACTCTTAACGTAGTTTCTTTAGCCAAGAAGAATGAAGAAATCTACCAACCTTATGACAGTAAACCGCTTATCCTGCCCAAGAATTCTCCCGCACTTCATATTCTTCAGCAGGTCCGTGATGAAACTCACCGGTTTGCCAATAGTTTTTATAACAAATTGAAAAGAAAAAATTTGACCGCCTCTTTATTAGACGATATTTCTGGAATTGGAGAAAAAAGAAAGCAAAAGATAGTGGAAAAAATTTTAAAGTATGATATAATTAAAAGTCTAAAAGTAGAAGATTTAATCCAGGAAGGAATACCGGAAAAAACGGCGCGGATTGTTCTGGAAAAGCTAAAACAGAACATTGATTAATACTAATTTGATTGCAAATTAGTATAATGGGGGGCTGATAAAAATGAATGTGCTCATTTACACTCAATCCTACTACGCGAGAAATACTTTTGTGAACGCGTTGATCCCGAAAGGGATTACTTTGTATCATATTGAGCATTCGGAAGACGTGATTAAAAAAATCTCGGCTGATAAACCTGAGATTATTGTTTTAGATGTCATTCAGGAAGATTATGCATCTACTTTTGAGCTGATAAAAGAAATAAAAAGCAACCCTTCGGAGGAGATGAAAAAAATACCGGTCATCCTGCTGATAGGTGGAATAGACAAGCAGTCTATCACGGCGGCAATCCAGGTAGGCGTAGTGGGATTTATAAAAAGCAACGCTACAGAGGAATTTGTCTCAAATTACATATCTGAAATTTATCAAAAGATGAAAGGAATTCCACCCGAAAGAAAGTTTGTACGAATTTCTATGGATTCCAATGATCCCAGCCGAAGAGTAGGAATCAAATTCCGTTCATCGGTAAATTCACAGCTCATTATCGGGGTAATGAAAGACATTAGCTTTGGAGGAATCGCCGCGGAATTGGTCGGCACATATCCCCCTGAGTCGATTGCCGTAGGGCAGGAAATAAAAAACATTCAGTTTATCCTCGATGGCCGGGACCTTTATGTCGACGCCGTGGTGGTTGCCTACAAAGATAATAAATTTTGTGCTTTCCGGTTTTCTGACATGCCCAACGCGGTAAAAGAAACCATCAGCCATTTTATTTTTGACCGGGTTACAGCCGCTTCCTCCATAAAGGAAGCGTCCAGGGAAGAAAAACAATCTGAAAAAAGCGGTTCACCCGCTCCTGAGGAAGCTAAAAATGCGGCTCCTGAACAAAAGAAGTAAAATTGACTTTCCAAAACAATGTAAGAAGATTTCTCCTTCCGCCGCGCGGCGAATGATTGACGCCGCTCTCAAAGAAGACCTGGGTTCAAAGGGAGATATTACCAGTATTGCCCTATTATCCTCTATTCAGAAAAAAACCCGCGCGAAAGTCATCGCAAAAGAGGCTGGCATCCTTTGCGGAATAGATCTCTTCCGGGAAACTTTTTTTTCTATTGACAGGAAAGTAAAAATAAAAATCTTCAAGAAAGATGGCGAGCCTGTCAAAAAGGGTGAGACTTTGTTAGAATTAACCGGAAACCCTTCCTCTCTCCTTACCGGCGAGAGAACCGCCCTGAATTTTTTGGGCCTCCTTTCCGGCATCGCGACAAAAGCTTATAAACTATCCAGCCTCATAAAAGATTACCCTACTCGCCTTTTGGATACCCGTAAAACTTTTCCGGGATTGCGCGAGCTCGAGAAATACGCTGTTTATCAGGGGGGAGGGGCGAATCACCGCATTGGTCTTTACGATATGATCCTGATAAAGGAAAACCATATTGCCGCTATTGGCGGCCTTTCAAAGGCGGTAATGCTCGCGAAAAGGAAATTTCCAAAAATGGTCATCGAAGTAGAATGCGCTGATTTAGGCCTTGTAAATGAAGCATTATCGGCTTCAGCGGACATTATTATGCTGGACAATATGGACAACCGGCTGGTCAGGCAGGCGCTGAAAATCGTAAACGGCCGCAAATACACCGAAGTTTCCGGCAACATTGATGAGAAGCGGCTGGTGACTTTAGCGAAAATGGGAGTTGATTTTATCTCGATGGGCGCATTAACCCACACAGTAAAGCCGCTGGATATTTCGATGCTGATTAAAGGGTCTATTCCTTTGTGATAATTTTTATCTCAACACGGCGGTTCAGAGTACGGCCGCTCGCGGTGGAATTATCAGCGATGGGTTTTGTAGGGCCATAACCCATATAAGAAATCCTGGTTTTTACCACCCCTTTTGATACCAGATAATCGGTAATTGCCATTGCCCTGTTCTCCGAAAGTATTGTGTTGTAAGGACTTGTCCCGGTATTATCCGTATGCCCCGAAACAACGATATCGAGAGCGGGATGTTGATTGAGAATCGCGGCCAGCTTATCCAGCTTTTCTTCAAATTCTTTTTTGATATTATAAAAATTGATATCAAATAAGATATTCCCCAGATTAACGATGATCCCATCGATTGCCTCCCTGATATTAATCCCATTTGAGGGAGAACTGACCTGGCTGCTGATCTCCTTCATCAGGTTTGCTTTTTCAACATTGGTAACATCCGAAATTTCTTCCATAATACTGGCGGAATTTCCCTTGTAAAGAATCGCGTCCCCATTCCGGGAGGTATAGAGCAGATTGATTTCCTCACTATAAAAATAGGGCGCGGAACTTTCAATGTCCCAGTAGAATAAATTGTGGGTAAAACCGTATATTGAAGCGAGCGCCGGATCATCCTCCGGATTATATAGGATATCGTATTCCAGCGATATCACCGCAAGGGTTTTATTTGTAATAATGAGATTACTGAGATAGCGATATTTCACATCCACATCAATCTTAAAAACACCATTCTTATCGAAAATATTTTTCAGGACTTCCTCTCCCCGGGCATTCCAGTTATCACCTATATTAATCGAATTGGTTGGAAAAGTAGGGACGCTTCTGGTTGATGGAATAATATCACGCGGACTGACAAACATTTTCCCCCTTTCGTCCTGGGAATAAGTACCGGAGTAAACATTCATTAATCGATAGGATTCATTAGTGCCTTTATGGCCATAATTGAAATACTTGCCGTTGTAAACGCCAATCCCGTTGGAAACAGCGGTAATCTCAAGAACTGCTTTATTCATCTGGTCATCGCTTTCTTGATAAATTTTATTCTGGTAAATATCAAAGATCACCTGGTTCTTGAAACGGAGTTTTCTGCCAACCTTCTGGTCATATTTAAAGTCTAATGAAAAGGACAATTCGAAAATCAGTAATAATTGAATGAATAACAGGAAAGATATTTTATTCATTGCGGCCTCCTTCTTTAAACATTTTTAACTGCTTGCGCTCTGAATTAACGCAACAATCTGATTTATAATATTATTTCGGGCCGGATGGCTATCAAATAAACCAAGCGAAACTAAATAAGCTACATATGGAAAATAGATTGATCCAGCAATAATTTCATCTCCCAAAGTTGTAAATTCATGCCAGAAAAAACAGTTTTTTATATCCCGAACATTAGAAATTCCATCATCGACCCTTACATCATGAACGTTAGGCGCAGACGGAATTTTACCAAAAAGAGATCCTGAAATCAAATCACCATTTGCCCAGAAATTATAAAAGACTCTAGTATGGGGATAACTGGTTCCAAGAATAGCAAATGACATTTCAACAAGTTTTGCGTCGGTATAATCGCGAACCGTTTTCTCAGCAGAATCAGGCAGCCCGGAAGAAGTTCCCAGAGGAGAGCTCAGTGTTATATAAAGGTCACATTTAATCTGAGGTTCCAGAGAAAGTGCCAGATAGGTCAAGAGAGTTCCCCAGCTGTGGGAAATTACAATGAACGCTTTTTTAGTATTTTTAGCTTCTTTATAATTATTGCGCAAAAACTCACGAAGACTGCCGCCACCAGAGGGTTCTAGAATAGCAGTAGTATCTGCCGCGTCACCACTCCAATGAAAAGGCCTTATTGATTCAGAATTTATAATCTTTTTGAGATTTCCTTGAAGATAGTCATTCCTTTTTTCTATAGTAATTCTTGCAATTGTATTTACAAATGAAAGCCCATCAACAGTAACAATTATAGCCTTTATATTATCTATAGGTTTATGATTTGCCTGACCGCATCCGGTTATAAAGAACAATAAAGTAAGAATAATTATCCTATAAATAATATTTGCAAGTACAGTATTGCTTTTTTTAATCATATAATTTTCCTTTTTCATTATTAATTGTAAGTTAGTCACTATTTGACTATTAGTCAAGAAATAAATCATGAATACTCATTTGCTCTTTTTGGGTATGTTTATTATATTTAGAAAAAAGGAGAATAAAATGAGAAATTATATCCTACTCTGTCTATTATTCATTCCTGCTATAGTCTATGCAGGCGAGACCCGCACTCTCACAATTAGCAACGCTTTAGGCCTCGCGCTTATGAACAATCTCCAGTTGCGGCAATATGAAAAAGATGTTAAAATCGCTGAGGCTCAATTCGGAGAAAGCTTTGCGGATTTCTTGATGCCGGGTATTTCTTTGACCGGAAACTACTCTTTGTCAGATCCTCTCACAGTCAGCAACAACATCACGAAATCGCCGTCCAGTTATATCTTTGACGGAAGCACGCTCATCCCAAACGAATTTACCACATTAACGAATGTCTATCCCGATACTTATTCTGCCGGTGTAACCGTTTCCAAGACGCTCTTTATGGGTTTTATACTTTGTAATTCACTTGAAATAAAAAAAATTGCGCTGGAACTGGCACGAAAGAAATATGACGAAAAAAAACGCGAGATTGTTTGTAATACTGAGCTATCCGCATACAATCTCGCTGTCTTAAGGGAAAACATCAATCTATCGGAAGAATTAAACAGGCAGCTTTCAAATCAGCTCCGATTTTCTGTCAACAACTTTAAAAATGGCTTGGTTTCAGAATACGATAAAATCCGCGTGGAAGTACTCTATAAAAACAATCTGCCGAAACTTCTCTTAGTTCGCAGTGCGTACATCCTTGCGGCAGCATCTTTTTATCTCTCTATTGGGGTAAAAGATTATGACAATATTGAGCTTCTTGTCGACCTGATGGATTACACCAACCTGACTATGACAAATACCGATGAAGCGTTGGTTTTGCCGAAAGCCATATCCAACAGCATTGAATTGATCAGTATTGAGTATACAAATAAAACATTAGAGCTTACAAAGAGAATGAATGAAGGGAATTTGTACCCTTCTGTTTCAGCCGCTTTTAATTACCAATATAATTACCGAAGATATTTTTCCGATAAAGATAGAAATTGGTGGCCAAGCTGGTATGCCGGCCTTCAATTGTCATGGGCTTTAGACAGCTGGATTCCGGCATCCAGAACATGGAAAACCTCTGAGGAATTGCAGCAAACTATATTAAAAAACGATTTCGGCCGTCAATTGGCGTTAGACAACCTCAAAATTCAGGTAAAAACTTTGTTATTGCAGCAGGCCGTATCCGCTCAAAATATCTTGAGCCAGCAAGATTGCCTTAAACAAGCCAAAATGGGGATCAAAATGGCTAATGACAAATATATGGCGGGAACTGCATCCAGTATTGATCTTTCGGAAACCGAAATTTCCTACAACCAGGCACAGGCAAATTATCTCCAGGCAATTTATGACTATTATTCCAGCACTTTAAAGCTGAAAAAAATGATTGGTGAATAGTTTGCCTTTTTTTCAAGAATTGCCGAAACTATTTATGTAGTGGAAATATCTAACGCATTATAATGAAAAAAAATCGATCAACTTGTGTTTAGTTATTTTGACATAAATATTTGCTATTTTTATTCTCATACTGCATAATTCTCATAATAGACATTCAAATCATATTTAATAAACCTGTCTTAACTTAAAAATTTATCCCTTTGCTTGAATATAGTTCTTTTAATAGTTTTTTCAAATCATTATTTAATAAACCCATCTTAATTTAAAAATCTATCCTTTTTTTCCTTTTTGTGTTTGCACACACCCATTTCTTGCGCCTATGCGCGAGAAATATTGCTTAACCGTATTTCTTTTCTATTTAGTTCTTTCTGAAACCTCTACAATATGCTTTTATGGAGGGAAACTATTGTATAGTTCTGAAAGGATCAATCTATTTGATGCTAAACACAAAAAAACAAGGAGTGTAGGTATATGAAAGATCTTTTAACGGTAAATAACTTCAAATTGGCTGGCAAAACTCTTCCAGCGCTTCTATTGCAGCTAAGCATGCTGCTATTTGTTTCTTGCGCTGGCACTGGCATAGAAAATTCTGACATGCAAACTTCTGGTACTCTCGACAATAATCCGAATGTGTCAAATTCCAGCACGAGTAATAATAATTCAGGGATTATTTTTCAACAAAATTTTAACAATGAAGCACTTGGCCTCTGTGATTCCGCACGAATTAAAGAAATGTGGGGAAATGTAAGCCTGACTAAAGCCTGTATAGACGGCGGCAGAGTGTCTATAACCAGTGAAAGTTCTAAACATAGTAATACTCTGAGAGTCTTATATCCGTTGACGAATTATGAGTCGGCATTAAGCGGCGCACAATGGAAAGTGAACCTGACTAATTCCCACGAAGAATTATACTGCAGCTACGATGTTAAATTTCAAAGCGGATTCGAATTTAATAATGGGGGCAAATTGCCAGGCTTAGCGGGTGGAACCGCGAATTCAGGAGGAGAAGTACCCACAGGCTACGATGGGTGGAGCGCTCGGATGATGTGGCGCACAAATTCCGCGATGATATTTTATGTGTATCATGTTGGACAGGCTGATACATATGGAGATTTGTTGTGGTGGAAAAGCAATGGGCTAAAGGAGACTTTTGTACCGGGGCAATGGTATCACCTGGCCCATAGAGTAGTTTTAAACACTGTAGGAAAAAAGAACGGGATTCTGGAAGGCTGGGTAAATGGAACAAATGTCTATTCCATTACTAATATAGAATTCAGAAAAACCAATGCATTAAAAATAAACATATTTTATTTCAGCACCTTTTTTGGGGGGAATTCCCCTGATTGGGGCAGCCCTAAAAAACAATACTCATATTTTGATAATTTCGTGATTTCTACCAGGCCACTGAAGTAATAAAAATCGAAAAACCCCCCGCTGTTTCAAGCGGGGGGTTTTTAATAGTTCTTTACAGGTTAATTCGTCGCATAAGTCAATACTATACCTGGGAATGGGTCAATGTGATATTTTCTGCACCTATTTCTATCGCTCCAGGAAGAAGTATTACTTCCGTTTGATTTATAAAAAGAGATAAACTGAATGCTCGTAGTGGTACTGGGAAGAATTAAGTTGAATTCCCAGTTTTCCATAGTCCTGTTATAACCATTGGGATAAAATGTATTTGTCGTTTTTACGGCGTAAAATTTTGGAAATGTCCGTTCATCAGGACGGTTCCATTCCATTGTATTTGTTTTATATATTATCTTGATATATTTTCCAGTGTCATTCAGGGTCTCATTCTTTACTTGAAAATGCCCATGTAAACGATAACCGGTTAGTTCTCCGTTAGTATTAACTATTGGCGTTGCTTTTGCGCATTCAAATAAAAAATGCTTGCCCGTCGGTATAGCCTGGCCGACTACTCCACTGGGAAGGTTGGTATCAGGCATGGGGCATGTTTGATAAGCCCGGCCATATTCCGAAAAGTAGGAAACACCATTTTTAACATATTCTACTTTAAGATATAAGAGAGGGTGACTATTTATCGCGGTATCAAGAGCGACAAGCGGCGTACAGTAAAAAAACTGTCTGTATTTTCTATCATCCGTCTTGTTCGAACTTTTAACATTAAAATTCGACCAGTTAATCCCATCAGATGAATAATGTATCTTCACAGTCTGTGACTTGTTTGTTGTTAATTCGGTTTTACATTCGCCGTATATGCTACAATACGCTATTAAACCTTCCATACGGACAACTTCAGACCGGCCCCAAGTTAATTTCACAATCGCATCATTCGCGCCTAAAACTTCCGAACTGATTCCATCACCGTCATCATCGCCAATATCAGCCGAATCGTCTCCAGATAACAAAGGATCATTTGCACCTAAGCTGTTATTACAACCTGCCATCCATAAAACACTTGTCAACATAATGAGAAATAACACTGCCTTTTTCATAATAGACCTCCATAAATTTCTAATTTTAACACCTTTAATATTCACTTCCACAACTGAACCTTTTCAAATTATCCTGTATTCATATCATACCCCCTTCTAGAGACTATCAAGAGCTGATAGAATGAAAATTTAGGTTCTCAAAAAAAGTCGACGTTAACCAAACCTTATAAAGAACAATCTAAGCAATTAGTTCAAAATCGTCAAGTAAATATTTCTTGTCTACTTCACCCCCGCCTCATTTGGTTTAGCACGGTAAGACTAAAAAAACAAACTTGACGAACATTCAGATTATGATTAATATCGAATTTGTTGGCTAGATTAGCTGAAGCTAAGAAGGAGGTAGAATATCGCATAAAAATTGAAAAGCTTTTGCATTAGCGAGCGCAAACATCTAAAAACATTATACATTCCGTTTTGAACCTTTTTTTTAAGTAAGAGTTAATAATTAGACCGTTTTAAATATGATAAATATTAGGAGGAATGTAAAATGTCAAAGAGGATTAGTATTTTTGGAGCCGGTTATGTCGGCAGCGTATCCGGGGGTTGTCTCGCTAAACTCGGACATAGTGTTGTTTTGGTTGATATTGATAAAGTAAAAACAGACATTATCAATTCAGGGAAATCACCCATTATTGAGCCTGGCCTGGATGATTTATTATCCAATGGCGTCAGTAAAGGCCTGATTGAAGCCACTCAATCTACTGAGTACGCGATACTCAATACCGATATTTCGTTTGTTTGCGTGGGTACGCCATGCACCAAACATGGATGCCTGGACTTAAGCAATATTTACGCGGTAGTAAATCAAATAGCCAAAGCCATTTCGAAGAAAAAGGATTATCATGTCATTACGATCCGTTCCACGGTCCTTCCAGGAACTATTGATGCCTGTATTGGTATAATTGAAAAAGAAACGGGTAAGAAAAATGGAGTGGATTTTAGTTTTTGCTCTAATCCAGAGTTTTTAAGGGAAGGTACTGCGATCCACGATTATTTTAACCCGCCTTACACACTTATTGGAAACAATGATGAAAAGTCATTAGAAATCATGAAAAGCGTTTACCAGGATATTGAGGCGCCTATCTATAATACGGAAATAAAGATAGCCGAAATATTGAAATATATCAACAATTCTTTCCATGCCTTGAAGGTAGCTTTCGGCAATGAAGTGGGGTTGATCGCGAAGGATCTTGGAATTGACAGCCACAAGTTGATCGAAATCTTTATCAAAGATACAAAGCTTAATATTTCACCCTATTATCTAAAGTCTGGTTTTGCTTTCGGAGGCTCATGTCTGCCGAAAGATTTGAAAGCTCTTTGTTATTACGCTAAGGCCCAGAATATTAATATCCCGGTTTTGAGCCATGTTATGGCAAGCAACAACAATCACATCAACGCCGGAATTGACATGATCCTTTCCACTAATAAAAAGAAAATCGGAATTGTTGGACTGAGTTTCAAATCGGGAACGGATGACCTGCGAGAAAGTCCGATGGTATTGATGGCAGAAACTTTGTTGGGAAAGGGCTTTGATATCCGGATTTATGATAAAAATGTATCTTTAGCCAGGCTTCATGGCGCGAACAAATCATTTCTTGAGTTTCACATTCCGCATATCTCAAAATTGATCGTAGACACTGATAAATTTGATGAAATGATTAATTTTTCTGAAGTAATTATTGTTGGAAATAAAGAGCCGGATCTGGTTGAGAGAATAAAGAAGGCCGTTAAAGAGGAAAACAAAATTGTAATCGATTTAGTAAGAATCGACCCGTTGTTGGTGACAAATAATAATTATCATGGTATATGCTGGTAGCGGAAATCAGAAGGCCCCCTACCCCCCATTAAAGGGGGGCAGGGGGCATAGGAGGGTAAATATGAAAAAGATAATCCCAATAACCATCGCGCTTGTTTCCATTGCCGCCGGCACTGTGATGCTGATTTATCTCTATGGTTTTATTCAGCTCAATACGCATTACTTTAAGGTGAAGAATGCCTATAAATCGGGAACTATGATATTCATCGGTTCCCAGATTTCTTCCAGGGTTGAGTCTATTGTCAAAGAAATCGGATCGGAAGTAAAAAGCGGCGATGTACTGATCAAACTTGACCCGGTGGATATTGAAAAAAATGTGGATAAGCTCAAAGACGACCTGGCAACTCTCGAGAACTCATTGAAAGAAAAACGGGTTTTTTACGAAGAGTCTATGACCATGCTGAAATATTTGAAGAAGCGGAATGGTTATCTTTCGCGAATAAAAGAAAAAGATGTTGAAACTTACAATAATATGACCAGGAACGCGGAAGACATTTTAAAAATGAGCGAGGAATCCCATAAGACCGGGACTATTTCTGATATGGAAATGAAAAAAGCGGAAGATGACTATAATAATACCAGGAATAAGTATGAGGCCGGAAAGTTGGATATGGAACTATTTAAAAATGTTCATATCAACGCCGCCGAAGAGGGTATTATTTTTGATAATGACAAGGTTTTGTTCAGCAAACGGGATCTGGAAAATCAAATCGAAATTCTAAACAGTCAAATCGAGCTGGACAGGGAAAAAATTCAGCGGGAAATGAAAGATTATGAAAAGTCATTGTTAAAGTCTCCTGTAGATGGCGTTGTGAATGAAATTATGATTAATCCAGGAGAGGTAGTTCAGCCCGGACAAAAACTGATGACAATCACTCCCCCCGGAAAAGAATGGGTGGATGCTTATATCAATGAAAGAGATATCAAGCATATTCACCTGGGAGCAAAAACAAAAGTGGTCTTTAAGTCATTGCCCAATAAAGTATTCGGCGGCATTGTCAGCTACATTAGTTCCAGTATTCAGCCTGAAAATCTTGAAACAACTACTTATGGAATGAAAATTAAGAACAATTCGGTTGGGTATGAGACAGAAACGGATAAGTTTCTGAAGATTCGGGTAGATTTCAACAATGAAGGTATTCAACTGCCGAATGGAGTTTCAGCGACAGTCTTGATCGCTGAAAAATAGAAAAGGCCCCCTGGCCCCCTTAAAGGGGGAACCGAAGGCTTTTCCCCCTTTAAGGGGGCCAGGGGGCCAGGAGAAATGCTATGGAATTTTCTAAAGAATCGACCATTTATCTGGAGAAAATAAATAAGATTCTTTCTCCTCAGAAAAAGGAAGGTTTAAAAAATATTATCATCATAATGCTCTATTCTATCGCGATCCTGTCATTGATATACCTGTTGTATGAGATCACTCGTAGATACTGGTATTATGATTCAATCAAGTTAGTTATCGCCATTGGTATCTTAGGCGGTATCAGGCTCTTCATCCGGTTTCTTCATATCGCTCGCGTGATAATCTATAAAATAATCCTATTTCCTCGCCTCAAGAGGGAGGCGAGCACATCGTTTTCCAATATTAAAAATTTGTTTGTGATCGTTCCAACTTATATGGAGAAAGACTGGATTACCTATTCTGTATTCAAGTCGATCATTTTAGAATCCGCGAAAGTCCTGATCCATGTTACGGTTGTGGTCTGCACGAATGACCCTGGTGATAGAAAAAACATCCACGATATTCTGGAAGAATTTCCACTTGCGGACAATACGGACATGCATATTATCAATCAAACAAAGACGGGCAAGAGAAACGCTCTGGCTGATTCACTCTGCTTTATTCGGACAATTGCTAAGGAACCGGAAAGATCTCTCATCGCGTTGATGGATGGCGATGCCATCTGGGGCAAGAATTTATTACTGAAGACCCTTCCCTATTTCGAAGTCAATCCACGATTGGCCGGAGTGACAACCAATGAGGAGATTATCAGTTTTGGATCGGATTTTTATGAGCATTGGTTTGATTTCAGGCTTTCCATAAGAGATTATTACATGAGCAGTCATTCCTTTAGTAAAAAGATACTCTGTCTGACAGGAAGGTTTTCTGTTATTCGCGGAGATATCGGTGTTCGAGACGATTTCATTGAAATCGTTGGAAATGACAGTATGAATCATTGGCTCTGGGGATATGTGAAATTTTTGGGCGGTGATGACAAGAGCACGTGGTTTTGGATTTATAAAAACGGCCATCTGATCAATAAAAATGAATTTATGTACATTCCGGACGCCACTGCATACACCATTGAATGTATTAATGAAAACGGCGTTATGCGCACCTTGAAGAATCTGAAGCGCTGGTTTACGAATACAGCCAGAAATAACACGAGAAGCCTGCTTATTCCGCCGTTTGTCCGGACTCCTTTTTTTATCTGGTTCTGCATTTTGAGTCAACGCCTCACTATGTTTACGAACTTTATTGGAGTCATTACAGCGATTACGCTCAGCATCTTTGTCAATATTATATTTTTGCCGGCGTTTCTTTATGTTTTTTTACTGGGAAGTTTCTTTATCAATATAGTTATTTCTATTAGCCGTAAACGGATGCTCTACCATGGAATTTATATCCGTTTTTTCGATCAATTTGTAGGCACGGTTGTCAAACTCTGGGCGTTTTCGCATATGGCCCAGCAAAAATGGCTACACCGGGGTGGACAGAAGATGGAAGTAAAAGGGGGGTCTTTGTCGAATTTGCTGCGTTTGACATACGGCAAGTATGAGTTTGGAATTAAGATAGTCTTAATTGTTTTTCTGGTTATGCTGGTTACTGGAATTCTGAATTTCAACACATTGCGGTTAATGTGGTCAAGATAAGAAAAATTTAATAAGGAGGACTATTATGGGAAGAAGAACAATCGACCAAATGGAAAAGAGGTTTTCAGTCAATCTGGATGAGGAGAGGTTTTATGAGGATATTTTTCTCAGGACAAATCTTCTGCTGAAAAAGAAGGACCAAGAGAGGCTGAGAAATTCATCTGTGGCAACTATTGGATTGGGCGGGATCGGCGGAATGTCCGCGGAAATGATCGTCCGCTGCGGGATCGGAACTGTGGGACTTGCCGACATTGATTTCTTTGAACCCACCAATCTGAACAGACAGCTTTACTCTGACTTTTCGAATGCCTATGGCCCAAATCATCGTAGCCTAGACAAGAAAGGCCATGTCGCGGAAGCGCGGATGAAGCAGATCAATCCATTCTGTAAAGTTGAAGTAATCGCCAACGGCATCAACAACCAGAATGTCGAGGATTTCTGTAAAAAACAGGATGTCATTATCGCGCAGCCGGACCGGGAATCCATAAAAGTATTGATTCACAGGATCGCCAAAAAGCATTCGATCCCGGTTGTTACTTCTTCACGTGTGAACTGCAATGGAAATCGCTGGACAATCGCGGCAAAGGTCTGGGATTATAAAAACAATCCGGGTTTAAAAACATTTGAGGAGACCAATCATCCGGCTCTCTTGAAATATTCTCTGGAAGAACTGACTTCGGATGTTTTAGGCGAATATGACAAACAAGATAAGGCAAAGGTCCGGAATAGATGGAAGGAGATCATTGAAAACCAGGAAAGTGAAAAATATGGGCTGAACTGTCATGAAAACTCCATGGAAGTTCTGAATAAATACCCGGATACCTTCCATAAATGCCATATCATCGCGCCGATAGCAAATATCGCCGGAGCGATGGGAAGTATTAACGCTATTAAATTATTGCTGGATCAGCCTATTTACAACTTTGCTTTCGATTTCTGGAATGGCAACGCATTAGAAATATAAAAAAAGGGAGGACAGTATGTTGAAAAGCTGGATTTTATTAGTTTCAATCATCGCTATTTCGCCTGGTGTAGCCGCCGCACAAAATCAGATAGACCCACAATCGAGGACAATGTTCCAGATTAATATCACTGAAGAGATAGAATCTAAAGATCATAAGATTATGGATATTAGACAATCTGGCGCTGTCGGCGATGGCGCAACTGACGACACGAGAGCTATCCAGAGCACGATTGATAGAGCAGAACCCGGAAGCGAAATTCAATTTCCCGAGGGGAATTATCTCATTACCAGCCCTATTCTGGTTCAGAAATCAAGACTGACTTTAAAGGGAAAAAACGCGGTTATCATTTTCAAACCCTCTTTCGGCCATGAAATGAAATTAATCGGCATTAAAAACGGGAAATCTTCAGGATATAAAGCTTCACCCGCCGCTTTTATGGTAATCGGAGAACTAGAATCAAAGTATGGCTATGCTATCGAAAGCGTCATTGCGGGAAGCCAGAATGTTCTGTTGAAGGAAGATTCCTCGGGCCTGGCGGAGGGAGATCTGATTGTAATCGCGGGCGGGGATTCCGGCAAGGTTTTGAACAGGAAAAAAAGTGGTTTATTGTACTATAGAGAACAAAACTTTATGACTAAGATTGAAAAAAAATCTGGAAATATTCTGGGTGTTTCAGACACGATTTCCATTGCCTTTGATTCCATAAACATGCCCAGAATCTTCAAATTGAAACCGGTCAGAAATGTTCGCATCGAGGGTTTCCAGATAAATATCGCTGATAATTCTTCGCCGACATCCGGCGTGTTTTTTGCTTTTGCGAAAGATTCTGTTGTTCGAAATGTATCCATTAAAAACACATCCAGATCCGGTATCAGTATTTATTATTGCTATCATTGCAAAATTTCTGATAATACGGTGATCGATTCTACTGTGTTTGAAGGCGGCGAGGGATATGGTATTGGGTTGGAACGTTCTCACTTTTGCGTGGCCAAGAACAACATTTTATCAAACCATCGTCACGGTATTGTTTTAGACCATGGGAATGGTAATTGTCTGGTTGAGGGAAATCAGGTCAATTACTGCAGTACCAGCGCATCTATTGACATCCACGGTGAATATAATTATTTCAACACGGTCAGGGGAAACACGATCAATGTCGGAAAAACAGGAATTGTCGTCGGCGGGGGCGGTGATGTTCACTACAACGATGGTCCCTATAACACAATCATCGATAACAACATCAATAACTGCGATGTAGGGATCGAAATCCGTAATGAATCCGTTCTCACAATTATAGGAAAGAATAATTTTATCAATATTAAAAGGAAGAATATAGAATA
>JAGVOW010000072.1 GCA_020052515.1 Brevinematales bacterium
ATTATAATATTGATGAATATTATAATTACATAAAACAACATGAAACAGAAGAAATTAAAAAAGGGCGGAAAATATATTCGCCGTCCTTGGTGCATCAAATTTAAGAGTAAATAACCATAACGGAGGTTTTATGAAAGGAATTGTGTGTTTTATCGCGATTTTACTTCTGACCGGCACAGCAATGGCAGTGGAAAACCCGGACGCCTTTGTTTTAAGCTTGTATGTAGGAAAGGTAAGGG
The DNA here is from genome assembly GCA_020052515.1 of Brevinematales bacterium. Taxonomy (GTDB): domain Bacteria; phylum Spirochaetota; class Brevinematia; order Brevinematales; family JAOACQ01; genus JAGVOW01. The sequence continues at coordinate 240 of JAGVOW010000072.1, forward strand.
TCTCCCACAATAATGGAAAGAGCTGGAACTCCGTGAAAGTAGAAATGCCGTTAAAAGAAAAAGATACAATAAAAACCTGGATTAATTCCTATTGCGATATTTTAATGCCCAATAGGGGTAATTTCAGAATTGTCGATAATTCATTGGTTTCCATGAATATTCTGAAAAAACAGATAGAGGAAATAAAAGTCAAGAAGGGAAGAGTGCTGTTTAATGTTTCTAAGAAACTTTCTAAGGGCGAAACTTTTAGGGTCGAAACCGATGTGGCAGTCGCTTCTGTGAGAGGAACTGAATTTGAAATGGATACGGACAGCGAGAAACTGCATGTTTCTGTTTCGGAAGGTGCCGTAAACGTGAAAAGAAATGTGACTATACCTGAAGGTGTAGAAGTGGATGAGGATTTAGGAAAATACCTTGAAGTAGAAGTCGCGGGTAATCAAACTATTGAAATGACACAATCTGAAAATAAAGCTTTGCAGAACGCCTTGAACCGCGCTAAGAATAATAAAGATGAGCTCCTGAAAGTATTGAAGGGCTCAAAAGCGCAGACAGAGAAGAAACTGCAGATTATGAAAAGAAATATCAAAAGGGTTTTTGATGAACTAAACCAGTACGACGATTCAAAGAGCGGCAGCAAGAAAGATGATGATACCAGCGAAACTATTGGAAAAGCAAAACAGGGGTTGAAGAAATAAAAAAAAAGTGTTTAAGATTTGATGTTTAAAGTATAGGCGCGGTTAATTAACCGCGCCTATACTTTTATTTATAGATGTTGTAGAAGACTTCTTTTCCGTTGTATAAAGCAAATTCTCCCAGCTCTTCTTCAATTCTAATGAGCTGGTTGTATTTCGCTATTCTGTCTGTCCGGGACATGGAACCTGTTTTGATCTGGCCTGTGTTGAGCGCTACAACGAGGTCCGCGATAGTGGAGTCTTCGGTCTCGCCGCTTCTATGAGAAACAATGGCGGTATAATTAGCTTTCTGGGCCATCTGAACCGCGTCAATTGTCTCTGTCAGAGTCCCGATCTGGTTTACTTTTATCAAAATCGCGTTGCAGGCGCCCATCTGGATGCCTTTTTTCAGTATTCCCGGGTTGGTAACAAACAAATCGTCGCCGACAATCTGAATTTTATCGCCAAGAGCCTTTGTGATTTTGACATATCCTTCCCAATCATTTTGATCCAATGGGTCTTCAATGGAAATAATGGGGTATTTTTTGATCCATTCGCTGTAGATACCGATCATATCGTCAGAATTAAAGAGTTTATCAGGATTGGACTTCCAGAATTTATAGCCTTTTTTGCCGCCTTCTTCGAAGAGCTCAGAGGAAGCGCAGTCCATGGCAATCGCGATGTCTTTGTCCACACCTGCTTTTAAGCCCGCTTTATCAATGGCTTCCATAATGTATTTCAATGCCTCTTCATTGGCAATATCCGGGGCAAAGCCGCCTTCATCACCCACAGCCGTGTTCTTTCCAGCCTTTTTCAATACGCTTTTTAAACTGTGAAAAACTTCCGCGGTCATAGTGATGGCCTGTGTCATACTTTTCGCTCCGACAGGCATTACCATAAATTCCTGAAAATCCACTTTATTATCCGCGTGCTTTCCGCCATTGATAATATTGGCCATAGGTACCGGCATAATTTTCGCGTTGGTCCCGCCGATGTAGCGGTAAAGCGGAATGCCCAAATAGTTTGCCGCCGCATGAGCTGTCGCGAGCGATACACCAAGAATAGCGTTCGCGCCCAGCTTGCTTTTGTTCGGAGTCCCATCCAGGTCAATCATGATCTGATCTACTTCAACCTGATTGAGGGCATCCAGGCCAATGACTTCCTCCGCGATGCTCGAATTTACATTCTCGACCGCTTTCAAGACGCCCTTTCCCCCGAGCCTTTTTCCATCTCCATCCCGGAGTTCTACAGCTTCTCTTTCTCCTGTGGAAGCTCCGCTTGGAACGGCCGCGCGGCCCATTGTTCCATCTTCCAATATTACCTCTACTTCTACGGTTGGATTGCCCCTTGAGTCAAATATTTCCCTTCCATGCACATCAATAATGGTTGACATAATTACCTCCACAAATATTTATCTAATGAAATATGTTAAAATAAGGAGGGGAAAAAGTCAAAACAAAGGAGTTTCTTGACTTTGTGCTATTGATTTGAGTAAATTAAAATGTATAATAATTGGTAATGTCAAAAGTTTTATGAAAAAGGGGAGACTTTAGGAAAATCATCTCCCCTCCTTTGGAGGGGTTGGGGGTGGGTGTTGATTTTTATTGCAAAGAGCTGATGCTTGCTATTGAAATAGATGGGTTTACTCATAGTGATAAAATGGATTCTGATAAAAAAAGATAGCAAAGATTGGAGAAATTAGGAATAAAGTTTTTGAGATTTACAGATACGGAAGTGAGAGAAAGCCCCGAGGGTGTTGCTCATGTCATAAAAGAATGGACTATGAGTAAGCATTAACCATAATTCCATGTTTTGAGCAACCCACCCCCA